>CAIPMZ010000035.1 GCA_903866285.1 uncultured bacterium | reverse complement strand
TCAATCTTTTTATAAAAATAAGAATCCCGCAAAATTTCGACGCTAGCTGCCCCAATCCGAGTTACTAGCAAAATTGCCGCCCAAACAAAAATGGACTTTGAAGTCATAAAGAAAATAGCAAAAGTAGTGATACTCATAATCAGCAGTCCGCCAATAATCATTTCTTTTTCACCAAATTTTTTGTCGGCTAAAATTCCAATTGGATATTCTAAAGCCACGAAAGGAATTAGCATAATCGTAAAAGCGATTCCGATTTGTTGCCAAGAAAAACCTAGCCCCAATAAATAAAGCGGGGTATACACAATCATTAAAGCAAAAAAAGCTTCCAGGGCCAGCGAAACAATATAAATATTTAAAACATTTTTATTAGTTAAAATTTTCATCCCAATATCTTGCACCGTTAGTTTTCCACGGAATTTTCCGTTAACCCCCCGCAGACCAACTAGAGCCACGACTAACATCAGGCAATTCAAAACCAGGGTCGCAATAAATAAGCCTTCGAAGCCAAAACGTGCCAGCAGCTCTGTGGATAGAAAAGGCCCAACCATGATACCAGCGCTCAAAACCATTAAATGAAAGCCTCGAATCCGACCAGATTTTTTATCTTCTGAATATTCTTCAATAATAACATCTAGCACCGTCCAAGAAAAATAATTAATGACAATGTACAACATCATTAAAATTGCTCCCACAATTGGTTGCTTAAGGAAAACTAAGCCAAACAAAAGATAGATCTGCAAAAGGAAAAATAAAAAGAAAGCTCCGGACTTTCCCATCAGCTTTACTAATTTATGCATATTCAGCAGCCCAATTAAAGCCACCACGTAAGCGATAAAATAAAAAGAACTAACGTTACGACTTTTTAGCATCTGACTAAAATAATCAGAAGTTACGTAAAGCAGTAGCGCCTCTGAAAAGCCAAACAAAAAAGAAATAAACCCCAAGAGTTTCAATTTCTTTTCATCCGCATGTTCCACGTGTTTACTTTTTTTATTTTTCATTTTATTTTAACGTCATTGCGATCCGCCTTGGGCGGAGAAGCAATCCAGAGTCGTGCCAAGCCCTGGATCGCCACGAATTTTTGATTACAAAAATCCTCGCGATGACAAAAGTAAAAACATTTTATTAAAAAATTCGATATCTTCCTTACTGCTCTTTACTAGCAATTTTAATCATATTCTCTATTCTGGTCCGCGCTGAAATAATTGATAGCGTTTCCACCTCAATTTCACAAGTAAAAGCCTGGGTAATTGAGGGAGACTTTTTAACTATTCCGGAAATTTCAATCAAATAACCGAGTTTCAGATTGCCCGCCATCGCAAAAGCTTTTTCCTTATCAGGGATAATCACCGCGCTGGCCAAGGCTGACAGGTCTTTTATTTCTAAAAATAAAATTCCGCCATGATCTTCAATTTTTTCAACAATTCCACTAATCGTCACCTGCCCTCCAATATACTGTTCTAATTTTGAGATTTCAACTTGCTCGAGCATAAATTACGTTTAAAAAATTAACTTACGCTTTTAATATTAACTTCGCTTAGTTGTTTCTCATCCACCTGGCCAGGGCTATTCATCATTAAATCTCGACCATGACCATCTTTGGGGAAAGCGTAAATATCCCGAATAGAATCCAGGTCATGCAAAACCATTAAGATGCGATCAATCCCAGGCGCATTTCCGCCATGCGGTGGAGCGCCAAATTTAAAAGCATTAATCAAAGCGCCAAAACGAGTATCCACCGCTTCTCTAGTATACCCCGCAATTTCAAAGGCTTTATACATAATTTCAGGATTATGATTACGAATAGCTCCACTAGAAGCTTCAAAACCATTAATGATCATATCATATTGATAAGCTAAAATTTCCAGCGGCGGTTTCTCTTCTAGCGCTTTCAGGCCTCCCTGGGGCATCGAAAAAGGGTTGTGTTCAAAATCGATTTTACCATTTTCAATCTCCGAATAACCATACATTGGGAAATCTATTACCCAACACCAAGCCGCCTGCGTATTATCTTTAAGCCCTAATCTCTTCCCGCATTCATTACGCACAGCGCCTAAACTTAAACAAACAGTTCGCCAGCCGTCAGCTCCAAAGAAAATAATATCGCCAGCCTTTCCTCCAACTTCAGTAACAATTTTTCCAGCCAACTGCTCACCTAAAAATTTCACAATCGGTGATTGGAGTTGACCATCTTCTTTAATAATAATATAAGCTAAGCCCTTTGCCTCTTTACCTTTAGCGATTTCTGTTAGCTCATCAATCTCCTTACGCGAAAATTTAGCTCCCCCCTCCACTCGCAAAGCGTGAACTACCCCACCATTTTTCACCGTTTCAGCAAAAACTGAAAAACCGCATTCTTTAACAATTTCAGTAATTTGAGCTATTGGCATCTCAAACCGTAAATCCGGCTTATCGGAACCATATAAATTCAAAGCATCTTTCCAAGAAATTTTCCGAAACCTGCCATTTTCTTCAAGCTTAACCACTTTTTTCTTGGAAAATTTTTCCGTCAGTTCCAACATCAACGGTTCCATGATTGCAAAAATATCTTCTTGCTCGACAAAACTCATTTCCATATCCAATTGATAAAATTCGCCATAATGCCGATCCATTCTGGGATCTTCATCCCGAAAGCAGGGCGCGATTTGAAAATATTTATCCAGCCCACCAATCATTAAAAGTTGCTTAAATTGTTGCGGAGCTTGGGGCAAGGCATAAAATTTTCCAGGATGAAAACGCGAGGGAACTAAGAAATCGCGCGCCCCTTCGGGCGAAGAATTAGCTAAAATTGGAGTTTGAACTTCGATAAAATCAAGTCGCTGAAAATAATTCCGCATATGCTGAATATATTTAGCCTTTAATTCCAATAAGGCTTGCATCGAAGGTCGTCGCAGATCAATAAAACGATATTGCAGCCTTAAGCTCTCGTTAGCCTCAGCCGCTTTCTCTTCATCCAGTTCAAAGGGTGGGGTTTTCGCTTTATTTAAAATTTCCAGTTCAGTTGCTTCAATTTCGATTGCTCCCGTTTTTAATTTTGCGTTAAGCATCTCAGCTGGCCGGCTAACGACATTTCCAATAACTCTAATCACCCATTCACTGCGTAACATACTCACCGTTTCTAAAAGTTGCTGATTATCAGTTGGATTAAATTTGATCTGCGTAAGCCCATAGCGATCGCGCAAATCAATAAAAGCAATCCCGCCATGATCTCTGCGACGGTGAACCCAGCCGGTTAAAATAACTTGCTGCCCAATATTTTCCTGCCCCAATTGTCCACAAGTGTGCGTTCGCATCATAAATAAGCTTTTGACGTTTGATTTTGAAACAAATAACTTCACCACCAAACCCGTTTTTATTCATTATCTCAGTTAAAATTTTCTACTCCCCAAGTAATTCTTTTACTCTTCGCGAAAGATCACTAGGTACAACTTTCGTTTTTTCATAAAAATCCGTCACACCTAAATCTAAAACCAATTGGACATCCTCTTCAACCAACGATGCCGATAACACAATAATTGGCTTATCTTTATTTTTTTCATCCTTTTTTAATTGGCGAATAATTTCATCCCCACTAACCGCCGGCATCGCCATATCCGTAATAAAAAGATCGTATTCATTTTCAGCCATCAGCTTAATTCCCCAAGCTCCATTTTTAGCGTAATCAACTACGTAGCCCTCATCTTCAAGTTTTTTGCCAAACATTTCTAAAAAAATTTCCTCGTCTTCAATTAGTAAAATCCTTTTTTTATTAGTCTTAACAGGTTGACCTTCTCCACTCAAACGTTCCTTATTCTTTCGTTGTTCTTCATATTCATTCAGCAGTCTTTGAATTTCAACCACTAACTCCGATGGATTATATTGGGTCTTGCCAATAAAGCCGTCCGCGCCATTTTCCCTGGCGTCCTTTTCGTATTCAGTTTTATTTAAATTACTAAGGACAATAACTTTAAGTTTCGGATCAAACTGACCACTCTGCCTTAATTGCTTCAAAACATCCATCCCGCTCATTTCAGGTAAAACCATGTCCAATAAAATTAAATCAAATTTATCCTCACTAGCAAATTTCAAAGCTTCTTTACCAGTTACAGCGTTAACAACCTCAAACCCAGCCAGTTCGAATTTCTTTTTATATATCTCTGCGATCATCGGATCATCCTCGACAAGCATTATTTTTACCATAGGAATTCTTACCTCATTAGAAAATAAACCACAGTTAAAGTATACCCAAAACAAAGGGGAAAAGCAAGCTAAACAAGTTATAAAGCTATAAAGTTTATAAAGTTTATAAAGCTTTAAAGGATTATAAAACGTACCTCATGCTAAGCTAATTGTCTTTATGCAGTTTAACTTAGCAATAACTTCCTTGATAATCCATTCGGGGGTTGAGGCTCCGGCGGTGACAGCGACAGTTTTCTTGCCAGAAAACCATTCCTGCTCTAACTGCTGAGCTTTTTGGATAAAATAAGAATTTTTGTTGCTTCGCTTGGCTATTTCAAAAAGTCGCTTAGAGTTTGAACTCGCAGGGTCACCAATTACAATTATAACCTCATTGTTTTTTGCTAATGGACTAATTTCACTTTGACGCTCATGCGTGGCCAGACAAATTGAATCCAAAATTTGAGCCTCGGGATATTTTTTCAAAATCTCCTGCTCAGCAAATTGTACAAATTCCTGGTCTTGAGTTGTTTGCGATAAAACCGCAATTGGCAGCTTAGGATTTAAATGCATTTTTTTCAAATCGGCTTTATTCTCAATAAAGACAGCTTTTCCGCCACCCCATTGAGAAATTCCCACGACTTCCTTGTGTTCTTTTTCCCCAATAAGCACTAGCTGAAAATTTTTATCAGAAAAATTTTTCGCTAGACGTTGCACCTTAATCACCCGCGGACAAGTGGCGTCCACTAAAGCAATTTCATAATTTTTCGCTAGCGTATAAATTTCTGGCCCCATCCCGTGGGCTGTAATTACTAGCGTTCCAACCTTATTTTTTATTTTCTTAAAAAATTCCACCAACTCACCTTCAACCTCAATTTTTTTTATTCCCAAGCTTTCTATTTTAGTCACGACTTCTATATTGTGCACCAAAGAGCCCAACACAAAAATCGGCCTTTTCACCGTTGGATCACTGGCGATTTTTTCCACCATTTCATAGGCTCGTTGCACCCCCTCACAAAAGCCCGCGTATTTTGAAAGTGTTATTTTCATATAACCTACAAATTTACAAATCAATTACAAATATACAAATGTACAAATGTACAAAAAAGTTTGCAATAGAAATAAGATGGAAATATAGTAGAAATAATGTAGAAATACATAGAAATAGTATGCATTAATTTCAATTATATTTCACCAAGCATATTTCTATGTATTTCTATGGGATTATTTTGCGGAGAAATGCCCTGGATTGCCTATCTGATTACATCCTCGCGATGACGCAAAATATAAATTAGCTACTCGCGCTCGAATAATGCCTGAGGGAAAATCTTACGTCGGTTCAATGTCTCTGACTTGAACCGCACTGTTCTTGCTTAAGGCTAAATTCTAAAAACCTTTTTAATTTCCTCCAAAGGCGGACAGGCAGGTTGCAAACATTGAACCGACTTAAATTTTTTGGCAAATACTATCATGCTCGATAGTGTGATAGTATTTACTTTTTTAGGCAAAGTTATTTCTTCAATAAACTAATCAAATCTTTAATTGCAATAATCTCATTTGCCTGCTCACTGCGTTTTTTCAGTTCCACTCCGCCCGCTTCTAAAGATTTTTTGCTAACAACTACCCGGTATGGAATACCAATTAAATCGCTATCGGCAAATTTCTCCCCAGCGCTCACCTCGCGATCATCCAGTAAAACTTCAATTCCAGCCGCAGTAAGGTCTGCGTAAAGTTTTTCGGCTTGTTCATCTTGACCAAGATTTATCAAATGTACCAAAAATGGCGCGATGCTTGCTGGCCAAATAATTCCCCTTTCATCATGAAAAAGCTCCACAGCTACACCCATTAGACGATTAAGTCCGATCCCATAACAACCCATAATCACCTCTTTTTCACTGCCTTCTTGATCCTTAAATTTAAGTTCAAAAGGTTTCGAATATTTCGTCATCAACTTAAAAATATTTCCAGTCTCAACAGCTTTCTCTTTGCGCAGCTTGGTGCTTCCACATTGCGGACACTTGTTCTCTAGATCAGTAATAATTTCTTCATTAATTGCAACTCTACATTTGTCGCAAATATGAATAAGGTCCTCACCGGCCTCACTAACCGTTTGAAATTCATGGGAATATTTTGAAAAGGTTCCACCCGAGGCATAAGTAAAATAAGTCTGCTCACCAACTCCCGTTCGTTGAAAAACTTTTTCATAAGCTTTCGCAGCTTTTTCGTAGTATTCATCAAGCTCCTTTTCATTAGTATGGAAAGAATATAAATCTTTCATAAAAAACTCTCTGCCTCGCAAAATTCCAGACTTAGCTCTTTTTTCATCTCTAAATTTATTTTGAATTTGGAAAGTCGCCGTTGGCAAATCCTTATAAGAAAAAACAAACTTTTTCATCAGTGGCACCACGATTTCTTCATGCGTTGCTCCTAAAGCGTAGTCAATTTTCGAATAGTAGCTAGCAAAGCGAAACAAATTATCTAACTGCGTCCACCTGCCAGTTACCTCCCAGTTTTCCTTTGGCTGTAAGGTTGGCATTAAAATTTCACTCGCGCCCAAGGCTTCCATCTCTTGCCTGATAATATTTTCAATTTTTTTAAAAACTCGCAGACCTAATGGCAAAAAAGAATAGGTCCCAGCCATCAATTTATCGACAAACCCAGCCCGAATCAGGAGTTGGGCGTTAACACTAACCTCATCTTTCGGCGCTTCTTTTCTGGTTTTAGTAAATAATTGTGATTGTCTCATAAAATTAAGTTTGTAAAGTTGAAAGTTTATAAAGTTTTAAAGTCACAAGGTTAGCATAACAAATTTTTGCCCTATTGTAAACAAAAAACAGCCCAGAAGCTGTTTTACAAAAGTCAGAAAAACTAAATCAAAAAATTAGACTAATTTCGAAAAGACCAATTTTTCCAATTTAATTGTGCGATTTTCTAGTTTTGCAAACTCATCATAAGAAACTTTGCGCTTCAAATCATGTTTAATATCTGTGATATCTTCTTGAATCTGATCCAATCTTCGCACGACATCGCCATATTGCTCAGAAACAACGGCAATACCATCATTCATGCTTTCCAACATCGACATTACTTCTCCGAAACCATAAGTTTTTTCAGTTGTGTTTTTTTCTTGCTTTTTCATATTTCAATTTTACTCCTTTATTTTTTTCTGTCAAAAAAAACTAGCTCTATACTAAACAGTGTGGTGGATAAGTTTAATTTTTATTTCAATAAAGCGGTATTTAGGTATTCCACACTATGACTAATGCTATTGTCATCCTGAGCGAAGCAGAATTGCGATAGCAATTCTGCGTAGTCGAAGGATCTGAGCCCGTATTTACTCTTTTTAGCGCTAAACTCAGATTCTTCGACTTCGCTACGCTATGTTCAGAATGACAAAAACCACCACACGAAATAACAAAGAGCCAAAAAACTAGCTTCGCAATTCCTCCGCCAATTTTGCCAACTTTTCATCCTCGGCCCTTTTAAAGTCATGTGAGGAGACGTAACCTTCGTATTTTTCAAAATATTTATCCACCTCAGAATTTGCCTGCTCCCAGTTTTCTTTTTTGGTGCCATGCATCGGAAAAAGTTTGGCATGAATGTGATCAACACCAAAGCCCTCGAAAATCATCGCCGTGCGTCCAACGTCTTTAAGTTTTGCGTCCAAAAGTTTAGCCACTTTTCCCGCCGCTTCAATTAACTCTGCGCGAACTTCCTGCGGCAAATCAAAAACATAACTCGGGTAATGCGTCTTCGGAATCACCACCGAGAAACCTTCCGTATTCGGAAAAATCGAAAGAAAGGCTAGATGGTTTTCATCCTCCCAGATTTTGTGGCACGGAATTTCCCCCGCGACAATTTTACAAAAAATACAATCAGACATATAAGTTATAAAGTTAAAAGTTATAAGGTTATAAAGTGGGCTCAATTTAAAGTTTGCAACGTTTATAATGTAAAGTTCTTTAATTTTTATTATGCTTACTCACTTCACTTTTGCATAAACATAGCAATTAATATATTTTCCATTTTTAAGAGTTCCTTTGCGTTCAATGCCTTCAAATTGCATGCCAACTTTTTCCATCACGCGCATTGAACCTTTGTTATGCGCATAAGCCTTTGCGTATATTCGACGAAGTTTGAAATTTGAAAAAATATGCGCCATAAATTTGGTCACCGCTTCGGACATAACTCCCTTTCCCCAATGTTTTTCAGCCAACCAATAACCCATTTCTGCTTTGTGACCAGGCACAATTTTATACGCGCCTATTGCGCCAACAACTTCACCTTCAATTTCAATCACCATAACGTAATCCTTGGGCAATTCCTTATTCATTTCTTTTTCGATTTTTCCGCTAAATTTTCTGGCATGTTTTAATTCATAGGGAAAAGGCAGTGCAGAAAGATTTCGAATCACCTTCCAATTGTTCATGTTTTTGACAAGATCTTTTGAGTCTTTCAAACTCATCGGTCGCAAAATGAATTTTTTGGTTTTAATTATTTTCATAAAGTAAATC
>CAIPMZ010000034.1 GCA_903866285.1 uncultured bacterium | reverse complement strand
TCCAAAACTGCTAGATAAAAAATCTCGTATCCACACGACTTTTCAACAAGCGGTTACCGCCACTGGTCGACTCTCTTCTATCCAGCCGAATTTGCAAAATATCCCGATTAAAACTGAGCTTGGTCAACTTTTGCGCACGGCTTTTACAGCTAGCACAGGCTCGAAATTAATTAGCGCGGATTATTCTCAGATTGATTTACGCTGCGTAGCGCACGTTAGCAACGATAAAAAATTAATCGAAGCTTTTCACCGTGGCGACGACATTCATAAAATTACCGCCGCCCAAATTAATAACGTCACCCTTTCTCAAATTACCGAAAAAATGCGCTCGGCGGCTAAGGCCCTTAATTTCGGCATTATTTACGGGATGAGTTCTTTTGGTTTTTCGCAGTCCGCCGGTATCGCTCGAAATGAGGCGCAAAATTTTATTAATGCCTATATGGAAAAGTTTGCTGGGGTAGCTAGTTACATGAAAGAAACCCGCGAGTTTGCGCGCACTAATGGCTATGTGGAAACTTTGCTCGGACGCAGGCGAAACCTAGCCGAAATTAACTCCCCGAATTTTCAAGTCGCTGGAGGGGCCGAGCGCATGGCTATCAATATGCCAATCCAAGGCCTAGCCGCCGACCTTATGAAACTAGCGATGTTGGCTACTGCCCAAGCCTTTGCCGACGATAGCGACGTCAAAATAATCCTGCAAATTCATGACGAAATCATCCTAGAAGTTAAAGCTGCAAAAGCCACAGCAGTTGCTGAAAAGCTTAAAAGCGTAATGGAAAATGTTTATCAACTCAAGGTTCCCTTGATTGTCGTTGTAAAAATCGGGGATAACTGGGGGGAAATCTAAAACAGGTTTTAGCTTCATTAGCTTATAGCTTTTAGGATTTTAATTCTAATTTTTTCCTACAAGCCAATGCAGCTAAAAGCTATAAGCTAGCTCCGGGTGTTTTCCTAAAAACTAACGAAGCTAAAAGCTAATTTACTAGAAAAATATGCCGGAACTTCCAGAAGTCCAAACTATCGTTTCTGATTTAGAAATTCTGATTGGTCAACAATTTGTTGACTTTTTTAGTGGAGCGCCAAAAGCCCTAAAAAATATTTCGCTAGCCAGTTTTGCCAAGGAAATCACTGGCCAAAAAATTAAAAGTGTTTCGCGTCTGGGAAAAATTATTTTAATTCGGCTGGTCAATAACAAAACAATTGCGATTCATCTGAAGATGACGGGAAAGTTAATTCTCACAGATCACAAAACATGGAACATAGAGCATAAAGCATGGAACGTGGAACACGAGATATGGAATATGGAACATGGAGCACGAAACATGGAACGTGAGATATGGAATATAGAACATGGAACACAAAACATAAATCACAAGAAAAATACAATCAATAATCCAGGAATAGTGGACCGTGAACCAAGAACTATTCCTAAGCATTTGCATCATATTTTTTTCTTGAAAAATAAGGTGCTGAAATTTTATGACGTAAGGAAATTTGCCACCATTTCCTTATTAGATGATACTGATTTGGCCACCATTAAAAATAACTACGGAATTGATCCAATCACTGACACTTTTTCTTTGAAACAATTTTTCGCTTTAATAATGCGGGGCAAAGCAAGAAAAATTAAAGAAATTTTAATGCATAACGCCCTAATTTTAGGCATCGGCAATATTTACGCTAGTGAAATTCTTTTTGACGCCCGCATCTTACCAGCCAGAAAAGCCGATTCACTCAGTGAAAAAGAACTAAAACTTTTACATAAATCAATTACAAAAATTCTGCGCAAAGCCATCAAAATGCGGGGAACTTCTATCAGCGATTATCGCGATGCTAATGACAAGTCTGGCTCTTTTCAAAATCAGCTTTTTGTTTACCGCCGAGGTGGCCAAGCATGCAAAAAATGTGGTACAATTATTCTACGCTCGGTCATTGCCCAGCGAAGCACATTCTTCTGTGCTAAGTGCCAACATTAAATCAATAAAAAATACAAATAATGCAAATATGATGCAAAGCTACAAATATGCAAACGGAGTTCCTTCGCATATTTGCAAAATTCGCATTCATTCGTATATTTGTATTGCACTAACAATAAAATGGATAAAAAACAAATCAGTATTATCGTTCTAATAGCGGCAGTTTTAGCTGGTGGCATCGTTTTTTTCGCTGCCAAAAAGAAAGCCTCTAACGTTAAGCAAATTCAAATCAATGGCCTGCCAGAATCAACCACCCCCGCCAATAACGGTAACGTCAGTCCGATTTCCGGAGTTGCTTGCGATAACTGGAATAAACGAACTTTCGCAGTGATGCAGCCAGCCGATGTAGCCGCCCGACCGCTAGCTGGTCTTTCTCAAGCGGACATGGTTGTTGAAATGGTAGCTGTTTATGGGAGCATCACCCGCCTAATGGGAGTTTATGGTTGCAATCTTCCCGAGGAAGTTGGCTCGCTAAGGAGCGCCCGTCACGATTTTGTGCACCTCGCGAAGAGTCTTGACGCAATCTACGTGCATTGGGGACGCGCCGATATTGAAGAATTTAAAAGCGTTCTTAATAGCGGACTTGTCGATGATATGAACTGTAACGATGACGCTGGAAAATCTTCTGGAAAATATTGTTTCCGCAAAGAAGCTGTTGGAGATATGCGCGGCGTTGATACGGGTTATGCAAAGTTTGCTAGTCTCCAAGAAGGCGCTAAAGCTTTTGGTTATCGACTTGATAGCACAAACTTCTTAGGTTATCCGCACCAAGCTGATGCCCCAATTGACCAGCGTCCAGCTGGCGGACATCTGCGTGTTGCCTACGCTAAACCCTTTGACGCGACCTATGACTACGATAAAGAGAGTAATTCTTATTTCCGAACCTGGGGAAAAAGCGCCGACACTGACCGCAATAATGGTCAGCGAATTGCCCCTAAGAATATCGTCGTAATGATTGCCGACGCTGCCCCAATTAAAGTTGGCGAACAATACGTTAATGTCCAAATCGGCGACCCTTGGTTTGACCAAGCTGATTCTGGCGTAGCTTATTTTTATCTTAATGGCCAACAGTACAAAGGCACTTGGAAAAAAGATAAGAGCAAACCCGAAAGCAAACTAACGTTTATTGATGAAAATGGCCAAGAAGTTAAATTTGTCCCCGGCCAAATTTGGGTTGACATCATCGATCCAGGCCAAGCCCTCAAGTGGACACCAGCAAGCTAAAGCTTGCAAACTCCAAACTATACAAGAAAAAAATAAGCAACAAGGGTGGCTTAAAAATAACCAAGATACAATAACCAAATAAAAATTCAATAATCAAAACTCAAACATTTGAACCTTTTGTATTTTTGGATATTGGAATTTGTAATTTGGGATTTGTTTGTGATTTGTATCTTGGTGTTTGTATCTTGCTTGGTGTTTGTATCTTAAATGCTACATATTGTTTGGAATTTGTAAATTGCTTTTTGTATCTTTTGAAAATATGTTCATATTTTTATACGGCTCTGACTCTTTTCGCTCGGCGGAAAAGTTAAGTTCGCTGAAAAATAATTTTTTGGAAAAAGATAGCTCAGGCTCCGGCTTGAGTTTTCTTGACTATGGAGAAACTGCGACGACCGCCCAACAACTAAAAGATTTACTTTCTGCCCAAGGACTTTTTTCAACTCAGAAATTAATCATCGTTAAAAATTCAATCTTAGCCCAAACGCCCGAAAAACAAAAAGAACTTCTAGCCATCTTAAAGCCTAACGCTAGCCTTGCTCAAGATGCTGACACCACGCTTGTTTTTCTTGAAGCTGGTAGTCCTAAAAAAAATGGGGCGCTTTATAAGTTTCTTTTCTTAAAAGCGCAGAAGCAAGAATTTACAGCGCTAGAAGGCTTAAAACTTTCTAATTGGGCGCTAACTTATTTGAAAAGTCTTAATCCAGCTAAAACGCTTGATCGGCAAGCGCTGGAATTACTAACAGCCTCGACTGGTAGTGACCTTTATCTACTCAGCAACGAACTAGCGAAACTTGCTAATTATAAAACTGATGCCGCAAGCATCACGTTTAACGACGTAGAGCTGTTTGTGAAATCCAAAGTTGACTCAACTATCTTTCAAGCCATTGAGGCCCTTACGAGCGGAAATAAAGCGCGGAGTTTGACGCTACTACATGAGCAACTTGAAAGTGGGGCAGATATTTTTTATTTACTTTCGATGTACACCTACCACGTTCGCACGTTACTAAAAATTGGCGATTGTTTTTGGGGTGGGATTACTTATCCTGCCCAAATTGCCCAAGTCACCAAGCTTCATCCCTACGTCATCCAAAAATCGCTCGCCCAACTAAGAAATCTTTCCCCAGCAAAACTCAAAAACATTCTCCGCTCCCTCGCCCTCATCGACCACCAAGCCAAAACCGGCAAAGTCAATCCCCTCCAAGCCCTGGATACTTTTATGGTTTCAATTTAAAGGCCTTACTAACTAGGCTGGCTCTTAACCCTTGCACCCAAGCTTGAAACGTGGTATTAATTAAACTTATTCATGATTGTTCCTGTTATTTAAAAACAAAATCTAAAAACCGTGAAAAAAGACCTTCCCTACCGTGAGCTCTTGGCTTTAGAACTTAAAGCTATCCAGCTACTTGCAGAAAAAAATAAGCTACCGATCCCAAAAGAAAATGAACTATCCGGAACATACCTGCTGGGAATATATGCTTACCAGCGTAGGGATAATAATACCCGTATCCTGTTTAAGATATCAGCAGCTACTTGTGAAATGCTGGATAATCAGTACAGGCTAATTGAGGCGCTACCTATTGGTTAATACTCTGTTCTTTCTTAATTTTTTTTAAAAAATCTAAATAAGAAGATTATGGAACTAGCATTGAACGAACTTTCCACTAAAATACAGCTTGAAATTTGTAAGATAATGGAGAGAGAAGGCTGGCAAAATACTGAAATTAAGCCTGATGGACCTCAAAGATACGTCCTGAAAGTAAAAGATGGCAAGCAAGTGCTCGCTACGCTGTCTCTGTCTTTGATCTCAGGAGATTTTCTTGTCAAAACACAAGCGGGCTTTTCGCTTGGTACTATTCACCCCGGTTAAACAACCTCCCTCCTCAAAAGCCTCATTTAACAAAAGTGAGGCTTTAATTTTATTAAAAATACTAATCAATTTGTCGAGTTGAGCAACCCAGTCTCGCATATGCATTGATTTACGCTCCATTGCTTTTACCTTTGCCAAATCAAAATGCGAAATTGGGTAGCCACTGAAGATTTCATCCTATACCCAAGCGAAATTATGAGGTCCAGATTATAGTAGTTAGTCCTATATTTTTTCCGTCCACAGCAGTATGTAAGAATTCCTTACATACTGCATTTTCTTCCAATTCACTCTCGTCAAATTAAAAAATTTCCAAATAAAAAAGCCTCCGATAGTTTTTAGTTAAATCTGCTTCCAAGATTCAACTCTGATATTGCCGTTGCAACATCAGGTGTTCCTTTCGCTCGCCACTACTCAAAACACTTAACTATCGAAGGCCTTACTGGCTAATTGGGCATAAATGCCTTTGAGATGACCGCCAGTTGACATCTCCTTGTATTAAGAAAGTAGTACATACTTTTTCAGTTGTAAATATTCTCATCAAAAAATCCCGCTTGCACGGGATTTTTTAATATCTAAAGTTTTTGAAAAACTATTTTTTAAGGGCCACTTTTTTGACAGCAGCGTTCAGGCGGGATTTCTTGCGAGCAGCGGTGTTTTTCTTAAGGACTTTCTTTTGCACAGCCTTATCAATCGCTTTAATCGCAGCCTTAAGGGAAACTTGCGCTTCTTCAATCTTGCCAGCAGCTAGCGATTCTTTCGTATTTTTAACGGCGCTGCGAAAAACTCCTTTAATTTTCTTATTTTTAATGGTCTTTCGAGCGGTTACCCGCATGTATTTTTTTGCAGATGTTTTGATTGGCACGTTCGTAGTTGTGACTCGGCTTCTTCCTGAGAGCATTAGGAAAACGCGAGTTCGATAAAATTAATTACTTTACTATTAATAACATGTAACCTGCCCTTTGGCAAGCCTCCAGCAAACACCAAAAAACAAGAAACAAATTTCAAACAAATTTCAACAATCAAATCTGAAAATCCAAACCAACAATTTTCTGATTACTACTTGCTAGTTACTGGTTACCATCCTATTGACTCATCGCCAAATCCACGATCTCCTCGCCGCCCAATTTTTCATTCACTTTTCGCACAATAGCGCCACGCCTGAGCCAAATTTCACTGGCCCAAGTTGAACCCGTGGCTTTGATAAAAATCTTCTTGTCTTTAAAAAAAACCGGTTTGATGTTTTCGGCTCCTTGAGCGCCATACTCTTCTTTGATGATTAATTGAAAAACAAAAAAGACGCCCTGCTGATCAATCACAGTTGACCTGACTAGTGTTTTTTTGTTCATGAAAGATCC
>CAIPMZ010000033.1 GCA_903866285.1 uncultured bacterium | reverse complement strand
TCGATACCTTGGATACTGCTTTTGATAAAAAAGATTTTAGGGAACTTGAAAAAGAAATAGAAAAGATTTTGAAAAAATAGTGGAAGAATTTTACTATAAGCTAATTCCTATAAGCTAAAAGCTATTTATTATGAACGCCCAAGAGCTTCGCACAAGATATTTAGAGTTTTTTAAGTCCAAGGGACACACGATTATTCCTTCGGCTTCTTTGGTGCCGGAAAATGACCCAACGACTTTATTTACTGGTTCTGGAATGCAACCAATGGTCGTTTATTTATTGGGCGAAAAACATCCTCTTGGTGACAAGATAGTCGATTCCCAAAAATGTTTTCGCACGCAAGACATTGAAGAGGTTGGTGACAATCGCCACACGACCATGTTCGAAATGTTAGGAAACTGGTCATTGGGCGATTATTTTAAGCAAGAACAAATCGCTTGGATGTTTGAATTTTTAATAAAAGAGGCTGGACTTGATCCTAAAAATTTATATATTACCGTTTTTCGAGGCAATGAAAAATTAGGAATTCCCCGCGATACCCAGGCGGTTGGTTTTTGGCAAGAGCAATTTAAAAGCGTTGGCATCGAGGCGAAGGATGTCGACTTTTCAGAGGAAAGTGGGATGGCTGATGGTCGAATTTTTTATTATGAAGAAAAAAAGAATTGGTGGTCGCGAGCTGGGGTGCCGGAAAAGATGCCGGTTGGTGAACCTGGTGGCCCAGATAGCGAAATGTTTTGGGATTTTGGAGTTGAGCTTGGCTTGCATGAAAAATCGCAGTTTAAGGATTTACCGTGCCACGTTAATTGTGATTGCGGACGTTTTATGGAAATTGGCAATAATGTTTTTATGCAATATGTGAAAACCGAAAAAGGTTATGAGCTTTTGCCGAAAGGTAATATTGATTTTGGTGGTGGGCTTGAAAGAATGGCCGCTGCGATGAATAATACGCCAGATATTTTTTTGACAGATTTATTTTCGCCAATTATTGAAAAAATCGAGGAAATTTCTGGCAAAAAATACGGCGAAAGCGAAGAAGTGGAAAGATCATTTCGCGTAATTGCCGATCATCTAAAGGCTAGTACTTTCCTGATTGCTGATGGCGTGATTCCTTCCAACACTGAGCGCGGATATTTTTTAAGGCGACTCATTCGTCGCGCCGTGCGCTATGGAAAATTGATTGGGATTGAAAAAGATTTTGCAGTCAGTGTGGCGGAAATTGTAATCCAAAATTATAGCGAGCATTATAGCGAGCTGGCGAAAAATAGGGAAGTTATTTTTTCAGAGTTGAAAAAGGAAGAGGAACAATTTAGAAAGACCCTGGAAAACGGATTAAGGGAGCTTGAAAAAAGGCTTAAAAAATATTTATCTAATCCAGAAGGCAATGTGTTTTATGAAAAAGTTGGTGATCAAGTTGGTCAACGCGAAGTTTTTTTTATCTCTGATATTGCGCAACTATTGTTTGATCTTTTTCAGACTTACGGATTTCCTTTTGAGTTAGCAAGTGAAATTGTTTTTAATAGTCTTGAAGAAAAAGGAGTAAGCTTTGATAAAGAAAAAATTATTGAAAAATATAATAATCTTTTTAAAGCTCATCAACAGCTTTCTCGTGCCGCTTCGGCTGGGATGTTTAAGGGTGGACTGCAGGACAGTGGCGAGGAAACGGCTAAA
The DNA here is from genome assembly GCA_903866285.1 of uncultured bacterium. GTDB lineage: Bacteria > Patescibacteriota > Minisyncoccia > Moranbacterales > GWC2-37-73 > CAIPMZ01. The sequence goes on along the minus strand of CAIPMZ010000033.1, from coordinate 672 downwards.
CTTCACACGGCGACCCATTTACTTTTGGCGGCACTCCGAAAAGTTTTGGGCGAGCAAGTTTTTCAAAAGGGTTCAAATATTACAGCTGAGCGCTTGCGATTAGATTTTTCGTATAGCGAAAAGCTGACGCCAGCGCAACTTTCCGAGGTGGAGGAGCTTGTTAATGAGGTAATCCGAGCTGATTTAGAAGTCCAAAAAGCCGAAATGAGCCTAGAAGAGGCCAAAAAGATTGGCGCCATGGGAGTTTTTGAAGCCAAATATGGCGAATTTGTCAGCGTATATTCGATTTTAGACGGCGAAAAAGTGATCAGCAGAGAAATCTGCGGTGGGCCACATGCAAGCTGTACCGGGGCGTTAGGACGCTTCAGGATTCAAAAGGAGGAGGCTTCTTCCGCTGGAGTCAGGAGGATCAAGGCGGTTTTGGAATAGGTTGGTAGGATTTAGGTTGTAGGTGGTAGGTAGTGGGCTGCGGGGTTATAGCTGATTAGAAACTCCTACAAGCTAATTCCTAAATCCTACCAAACTGCCTTTTCGTGTCAAATCATTTAACTATGACACCGAAACTGCATTTTCCAGCACATTTGAAAATGACGCTAAAGAAGGGCTTAATTGTTTAGTTAAATCAACATTCTCTAGACCTTTTTTCTTTTGATAAATTTTGAAAAGATTATC
>CAIPMZ010000032.1 GCA_903866285.1 uncultured bacterium | reverse complement strand
GCTCTTTGTAGTATGGCTGCTGATGCTGGTGGTACGGATTCAGTTTTACCTGCGATTGCACAATGTGGAGTACCTGTCTATACAACAGCTGGTGGTGCTACTGACGCATGGACAATAACATTAACAACTTGTCCTAATCTGCCAGCCTGCAATGGTATTTTTGTTAATTCAACTGGTCTTTCAGGTATTCCTGCTACTTGCAACTAGCCTGTTGTTTACTCTAGTAGTCTTTTTAAAGATGTTATCTACTGCTTGTCAATTCTGGCAAGTAGTGTGCTAGTATTTTTGTTTAGATTCTTTATAATTTCTTAATTTTAAAATATGAAGAAAATTCAAAAAGCCTGCCTGTCAGCTAGGCAGGGTTTTACCTTGATTGAACTCTTAATCGTTATCGCCATTATTGGCATTTTAGCCGGAGTTGTTTTAGTTAGCACAAATACCGCGAGAAATAAGGCAGCTAACGTCGCGACTAGGGCAATCATGGCGAGTATCAAAAATGGAATTGCGTCTTGTTGCTACGGAGAATTTCAAGATGGAGTTTTAATGGACGTTGCCGGCGACGATATTTGTAGTACGCCAGTTGGTTCAATCCTGCCAACGCTCGATCAATTTGGTGGAACAGGTGCAACAGCTGTAGCTTTTGCGGTCACAAACGATTGCGGGGTTGCAGATCCGGATGCACCTACCATAACCGCAACGCTGACGGACGGAAACTGCGCAGGGGATTTTGTAATTACAGCCTCTGGCGTCACAAGTAGCCCAGTTGGTTGTAACTAATTTTTTCGGCAGCTGCATTTTTTTAAGATATTTTTCGCTAGGAGCTCAACTCTCGTGTGGGGAAATGAGCTCTCGTATAGTAGAAAACAGCTTCAGCACTTGAAGTTGTTTTTTTTAAGGAATGTGGTAAAGTAAGGGTATGGAAATAGCTCAGGAAAAATTAAAAAAAGAGGCTTTAAAAAGTGGGATAAAAATGCTCATTCTTTTTGGTTCGCAAGCTAGCGGAAAAGCTAAAAACGAAAGCGATTTTGATCTCGCAGTTTTAATGGTGGAAGGAAAAAATATCAGTAAAAAACTAGCTGATTATGCGGATACGCTTTTTTCCCTGGCTAGTATTTTTGAAGTGACCGAAGATAAAATTGATTTAACAAACCTGAGCAGCGCTAGTCCTTTTCTGCAAAAAGAAATTTTCTCAAACGGGAAATTAATTTTTGGGGATGAGTACGAATTTACCGCCTTGAAATCCGCGGCCCTGCGTCAATATATCGGTTCTAAAAGTTTGCAAGAGTTAAGGAGAAAAATGATTGAAAAGCGGCAGAAAATGCTGGCTGAAAAAATATATGCTTAAGAAAGACTTTATTGAAAAGAAAATAGATTTAATTCAAGAAGAATTGGTTCATCTTACCGATTTTTCTGCTTTTACTTTGGAACAAGTTTCTCAGGATTTTTATAAATATAATACGCTTGAACGACTACTGGAAAAAATAATTGTGCGAGCAATCGATATTAATGAACATCTCCTAGTGGAACTAGCAGGCGTAGAAAATAAAATTCCTGAAACTTATCGCGAAACATTTTTGCAGTTAGCAACACTTGGGGTTTATCCAGAAGAGTTTGCGCTTCAAATTTCGAGAAGTGTTGGAACTAGAAATATTTTAGTCCATGATTATGATGATGATAAAACTGATTATGCAAAAATATATGCTTCAGTTTCAAGTTGTCTAAAAGATTATCATAGCTATTGCCAATATATTTTAACTTTTTTGAAAAAAACAATAAAAAAAGAAAAACACCAGGACACATAAGACGAAACTAGTTTAAGCAGTAATAGCTAGACGTTGGAGGCTTAGCCTCCTTGCAACTGGCAGTGATT
>CAIPMZ010000031.1 GCA_903866285.1 uncultured bacterium | reverse complement strand
CTATCACGCTATCGAGTATGATAGTATTTGCTATTTATTTTATTTTTTTAAAAAAATATGTTGGGATTTTGAGTATAAAAAAAGACGGAGGTTGCATTTATTGCATTCCTCCGCCCTTGGCATTTGCCGAATTTCAAAAACAAGAACCCTATCGGTTCAGGTCAGAGACACTGAACCGACGAGAAAAACTTTCAAATCCTCCTTAATCCCCCCTTACTAAAAGGGGGAAGAAAATAAATTTACCTTGTTTTAATTGATTATACCAAAACTCGACGACCGCCAGCCTGCAATGCTTCGCAAAGCGATGCGGGCAGGCATAGTTTTGACATAATAAATTCTTCGCAAATACTATCACGCTATCGAGTATGATAGTATTTGCTATTTATTTTATTTTTTTAAATACGAACATCATGTTTGACATCACAGGATGCAAACCTTCAACATAGCAGGCTATTATTTCTTTGTTCAAGTACTCATTATAACAGTTAGGCTAAGCACATTTAAAGGTAAATGTCAAGCTTTTTGAATTAAAATCCTTTATTTAAGCCTAAATATTATCCCCCCTTTACCCACAAAAATGCCAATTTCCAACCATTGCCCTAGTTGAGCGCAGTTGCTATAATGAAGAAACGATTTGAGGAAATATAATAGAAATACAGTAGAAATATGGTAGAAATATAATGGAAATATGGTAGAAATATGGTAGAAATATAGTTGAGGTATGGTAGAAATAAAATTGTACAACTAACTTCAATCATATTTCGCGAAGCATAATTCAATTTATTTCTATGCAATTATTTCGCAAAGCATATTTTCTTTTAGTTTAATATAAAAAAAACATGGCTAAAGATTTCAAAGACTACAACAAACCAAGATTTACCCCGACCAACACTAACGTTGGCGAACTTCGGATTCCGCCACAAAATTTGGAAGCTGAACAATCTGTTTTAGGTTCGATCATGCTCGACAAAGATGCGATTATTAAAATTGCAGATATTTTAAAAGTGGGCGATTTCTATAAAGATGATCATAACGAAATTTACGAAGTAATCCTGGAACTCTATGAACAACGCGAACCGATTGATGTCCTAAGTCTTTCTAATAAACTGGACGAACGCAAACAATTGGAAAAAATTGGCGGTTCGAGTTATCTAGCCTCCCTTGTTAACGGCGTGCCTTCAGCTTCGCATATTGTGCATTATGCTAAAGTTGTCCAGAAAAAAGCGCTCCTGCGTCGGCTCATTAACGCTGCTTCGGAAATTGTCGAAGCTGGTTATCGCGAAAGCGAGGACGTGGAAAAATTGCTTGATGAAGCTGAACAAAAACTTTTCGCTGTTTCCCAAAAATATATTAAACAAGATTTTATTCCGATTCGTTCCATCTTGGAATCAGCTTTTAACCGCATTGATGAACTCCATCGTGATGGCAACAAATTCCGCGGAATTCCAACTGGCTTTCCTGATTTGGATGGCGTCTTGGCAGGCCTTCAAAAATCGGATTTAATTATTTTAGCAGCTAGACCATCCGTCGGAAAAACTTCCTTGGCTTTGGATATTGCTAGACACGTAGCCGTGCGTGAAAATGCGGCGGTGGCTATGTTTTCTTTGGAAATGGGTTCGGACCAACTTGTGGATCGTATGCTAGCGGCTGAAGCTAACGTTGATTTGTGGCGCTTGCGAACTGGACGCCTGACGAGCGAAGGACCGAATAATGATTTTCAACGCATCGGCGAAGCCATGGGAATTTTATCCGAAGCCCAACTTTTTATTGATGATACCGCTAGCGCCAACATCATGGAAATGCGTACGATGGCGAGGCGTTTGCAAGCCGAACATAATCTTGGCCTGATTGTAATTGACTATTTGCAACTCATGGAAGGTCGCGGTAGCGAGAACCGCGTCCAAGAAATTTCCGAAATTTCCCGCGGATTAAAAAACCTAGCGCGCGAACTAAACATTCCAATTTTAGCACTCTCCCAACTCTCGCGTGCCGTTGAAGCTCGCTCTCCCCAAATTCCAAAACTTTCTGACCTGCGTGAATCCGGTTCCATCGAGCAAGACGCCGACGTGGTACTTTTCCTTTACCGCGAAGACCGTGAAAAACCCGATACGCCAAACAAGGGCATCGTTAAAATTATTATCGCTAAACATCGTAATGGTCCCGTCGGCGAAGTCAGCGCCTTCTTCCAAGAAAATTCCGCCAGCTTCAGATCACTAGAGAAAATACACACGGTGCAATAAACTCAAAATGTCTAAATCCTAATATCCAATTTCCAATAAAATTCCAAGTTCAAATGCCAAAATTATGATTTAGGATTTTGAGCTTTATTAGTCATTGGAAATTTAGATTTAGGATTTTCACATTAGAAATTAGACATTAGAAATTAAAAATTTTTTATATTTATGTATCCAAAAGCTTTTAGCAAACTTATAAAAAATATGAGTTCTCTTCCTTCAGTCGGTCCTAAAATGGCCGAACGGTTAGTGCTGTTTCTTTTCAAGCAAGATCCGGAAAAGCTGGCGGAATTTGCAGAAAATATTCTAGAAATTAAAAATCTAAAAATTTGCCAAAAATGTTTTAACATCGCCGAAGATCAGCTTTGTGAATTCTGTAAAGACCTTAAACGTGATCAACGTAGCATTTGCGTTGTCGAAGAACCGCTCGATATTATTTCCATTGAGCGCACCCGGTCATATGCCGGACTTTACCACGTCTTAGGTGGCGTCATTCAAGTTGGCAACGCTGGCGAGGAACTGAAAATCAACGAACTACTGACCCGCGTAGAAAATGAAAAGATCACCGAAGTTATTTTAGCCACTAACCCGACCACCGAAGGCGACGCGACAGCCCTCTATTTAAAAAGAAAATTACAAACTTTAACTACTGACCCCGGCAATATTACCAAACTTAGAATCACCCGTCTCGGTCGTGGCCTTTCCACTGGCGCCGACCTTGAATACGCCGATGAGATTACTTTATCTTCGGCCTTGACAAATCGCACAGAGCTGTTATAATTTTAAGTCATTCGGCGTGGACGACATCGAGCCGGGAAGATTTGGTTCTTTTTTTATTAATAGCAAAAAAATAAAAAGGATAGCAGCAGTATGTCAAAAAGCAGGCAAGTCGTTCTTGAGCTCCTCGCCAAAGGTGAAATTTCTCATCTAAACAGCCAGGAAATCATTAGGCATTTTTTTCATCAGGAAAGAAGCGCTACTATTGTCACCAAGTTAATCATCCCTGGATTTGAAGGAAAAAGGCCAATAATAATCATTGGCAAAAAGGAAATCGGGGAAAGTGACATCCCTAAAAAAAGTGTCTACTTTTATCCTAGAGCGCATTTTATAAAGTGTGTAAACTTAACAGCCAGTATGCTGTTTAGGATTTCAAACCGACACTTACCAGCTCCACTCGGGATGGTAAATTTATATGATCCTGCTAACCACCGCCAGATTGCTATAGGAGACAACATCGAAATTAAAATTAGCGATGTAACACCCCCGCAAGCCAGCAACTCCAAAAAAATATTCGCTTACGAATACGAAGTCATCAAATTACGCTTTGGAGGCGGCGAAGTATTCATCGCTAAAGGAGAAGTTAGAATTTCTCCCTAAGAAAACATTAAAGGCCACCCATCAAAACATCGATGCGCGGCCTTTAAACTTTTTTCCAACAAAAAAGCCGACTCTCTCAGGAGCTCGGCTTTTTCTCTATCTCAAAGTGAGAAATTGTATACTTTATGTTTTGTGTTCCGTGTTCTATGTTCTGTGTTCTATGCGCTATGCTCCATGCTCCAACTACGCAATCTTTTCAATCAAAACTTCAGTATAGGTCTGCTTGTGACCAAATTTAACTTTATAACGTTTCTTGGCTTTGTGTTTAATACCCCAAACCTTATCATGACGACCTTGTGCAACGATAGTACCAACTACTTTTGCGCCAGCCACCAAGGGAGTTCCGACTTTCACAGCTGTTTCGTCACCCACAAAAAATACTTCTTCAAAAGTAATTTTAGCGCCAGCCTCACCTTCAAGTTTTTCAACCTTAACTTTGTCGCCTTCAGCCACCTTGTATTGCTTTCCACCTGTTTTAATGATTGCCAACATGATCGTATATATAGCTAATTGTTACTAAATAAGTATAGCCCAACAGGCTGAACTTGTCAATAAAATGCACTCGCCCATGTCATACTTAACACTCTGACATGCCTAAAATGGAAAAATACAGTATCATCTCTAGATTTACTCAATTAATCATTGAAGACCCTAGAGATTCTATGCAAATAATAGCAGAAAACATCCT
>CAIPMZ010000030.1 GCA_903866285.1 uncultured bacterium | reverse complement strand
CACACTTGAATCATCCATATCAATTGTCATAGGGTCTAACTTATGAAATTACCCAATATTCTAGCAGATTTTGCTCCTTCAAGCTCATCTTGCGTTGGAATGGGTACCTATTTCAAGCTCATGTTGCATTGGACTAGACTGTAACTTTCAAATATATTGTTAAGGTGCTATACTGAATTATGTAATTTTTTAAAAATAAAAAAATGAAAGATACTAGGAAAGTGGTAGCCCTGCTAATAATTATTGTGGCGGTGGGTGGTTTTATCCTTTTCCGCAAAACGGGGGCTAGCATAAGCATTTTTGAGGCTAATCAAGCGATGGATGACACAAAGCAGCCAGTGTCAACTAAAGTTATTAAAAATCCCCAGGGAACTACAAGTGACACGGTTAATAAAGCTAAGAAGCCTAATAATAAAATTATGAAACTAGAAGTTAAAACAACCCAAGAAGGTACGGGCGAGCGCGTAGTAAAAGACGGCGATCAAATTTCAATGTTATACACTGGCAAATTTCTGGATGGCACCGTCTTTGATTCCTCGGCAAAGCATGGCGGAAGCCCTTTTGATTTTATAATTGGGAAAGGGATGGTGATTAAAGGTTGGGACCAGGGAATTTTAGGGATGAAGGTCGGCGAAAAAAGAACGTTAATGATTCCTTTTGAATTAGCTTATGGCGCCCAAGGTTACGCTAGTATTCCGCCAAGCGCAGATTTGATTTTCGATATCGAACTAGTGGCTTTTAAATAAAGGCTTGGTTTTCCGGAATATTTCTCGAAAATTAATTCCCTGCATCGGCTTGACATTCCGTCGATATTCCTGTATACTGGGTTTAATTGTAAGTGTCTTACTGGTTTTCGCCTTTGTGGCTGAAATTAAGAGAGGAGGTCGCCTTACAAAGTGTAATTAGAACAAAGCGAAAACTATGGCAACAAAACTATACGTTGGAGGACTTCCTTACTCAACTTCGGAAGACCAACTAAAAGATCTTTTTGCTCAAGCAGGAACCGTTACCTCAGCTACCATTATCATGGACAAAATGACTGGTCGCTCAAAAGGTTTCGGATTTGTTGAATTGTCTTCTGATTCAGAAGCACAAGCAGCAATCGAAATGTTTGACAAAAAAGAGTACGAAGGTCGTACTTTGACTGTAAATGAAGCTCGCCCAATGGAAGCTCGTCCTCCAAGACGTGATTTCAATGGTGGTGGTAACCAAGGTGGTTACGGAAGCCGAAACAACTACTAGTAATAGTCGTTGAAGTAAATCTGCTTCATTGGCAGATAAAACTTAAAAACACTCCGCTTGCGGGGTGTTTTTTTGCGGGTTATGCTATAATTAAAAAATAAGAGAAAGATAGTAGAAATATAGTGGGAAGCGAGAAGAGCGCGGTTCAAGTCAGAGACATTGAACCGACGGGGAATGGGGTGGAGATATAGTAGAAATGCAGTAGAAATGCAGTAGAAACAAGGTAGAAATAAGGTAGAAATAAGGTAGAAATATAATTGAAATAGGGTGGAAATTTTAAATGAAAGAGGATATTAAAGCAGTTCAAAATAGCTTTGCAGTAAAAACCGACGAGGAGTTGGTTGCTTTAACCTTGGAAAAACCTGAGGTCTACGCTTTTTTAGTGGAGCGTTTTGAAGAAAAGTTATTGCGTTATATTATGCGAATTTCTCGGTCAACTAAGGAAGATGGGGAGGATCTTTTGCAGGAAGTTTTTTTAAGCGCCTATAAAAATCTCAATGATTTTGATCAGGATTTAAAATTTTCCTCTTGGATTTATCGGATTACGCACAATAAGGTCATTAGTCATTTTCGCAAAGTTACGGCCAGGCCAAAGACGACGACTTACGAAGGAGATTCAAATTTACTCAATATCTTAGCTAGCGACGAAGATATCGCTCGCAGTCTTGAGCGAAAATATACCGCTCAGGAAGTAAAGGAGCTTTTGGAGAAATTGGATGAGCGCTATCGGGAAGTGTTAGTCCTAAAATTTTTGGAGGAAAAGGATTATAAGGAAATCTCCGATATTCTCGAAAAGCCGATGGGGACAGTCGCTACGCTAATTAGTCGAGCCAAGAGTCAATTCAAAGAAAAAATGCTGGAGGGGAGTAGTAATAGACAATAACCAATGATCAATAATCAATAATCAATAAACAATAAGCAAAGTTCAGCATTTTGTTTAAATGTTTAGCTGATTGTATGTTTATATGTTTAAATGCTTAAATGATTATATGTTTAAATGAACTTGTATGACAAAAATTAGTGAAAATATTTTAAAGACGATTACGGAAGCTAGGGTTAAACCTGAGCCAAAATGGAAATTTTTGGTTAAGAATTGGTCGACCTTGATTATGTTTGGCTTGTCGCTGCTGATTGGAGCGCTGTCTTTTGCGGTGATGTTGGATATTATGGTGCGGCATGATTGGGACATTTATTTTTATTTACATAAAACTTTTTTGCAATACGCGCTCCTCTCCTTGCCTTACGTTTGGATTCTTTTGCTGGCCCTTTTTGCAGGGGTGGCTTATTATGATTTTATTCATATCCGGGGTTGGTATCGTCATCGGGTTTATTTAGTTGTCCTAGCGTCTATTTTTTTGAGTGTCGGCTGTGGCATCGTTTTTTTCTTGGCTGGTTTTGGTAAAATAATTGATCGCGCGCTGACCAAAAATATTCCAGCCTATGGGCTGGTGAAAGTTAATAAAGAAGAGCTCTGGAATCATCCCGATGACGGTTTGCTAGGCGGGGAAATTATTGAAGTAAAAAATGAAAATGAATTTGTTTTGGAGGATGCAACTGGCAAGCAGTGGGAAATTCGAGATAGCGAGGCTAAATTAAATAGTAAAAATATCAATAAGGGCGAGAGTGTAGAACTTATTGGCAGCAGGGAAGCCGGGGATAAATTTGTCGCCAAAAAAATCCGGGAAGCCGATAACGAGAAGGAAGATGATTTTATCAAGCAAAGGAAGGCTGAGCATAGTAAGGAAGCGAAGGGTGGGAAAGAGGTGGAAAACGAAAAAGAAAATAAGGATAGCGAAAAAAATGAAAAAAGTGGTGCAGCTGAAAGAAATGAATAAGGCATAATTAAAACGCTGTTAGTTTTAAGGAAGCTACGCCTTCCCCTTGGAGGCTAAGCCTCCAACTTCTGCTACCACGAATTAAGTTAAACTAGTATAGGAAAAAACTCCCGATTGATGTGGGAGTTTTTTGATAAGTGAGCTGTTAGTCGTTTGCTTTCTGGTGTATAATTAGCATAAGTGCTTTAGCTATTTCGCTTGCTGAAATTTCATTTTAAACTTTAAATTTCAAACTTAAAACTCTTTGCTTATGCTTTGGATTCTGCTAACAATTAGCGCTTATCTTTTCGGCGCGGTGGCCAATATTTTGGATAAGTTTTTACTGGGCTCGAAACGCTTTTCTTCAGCGCCAGTCTACGCTTTTTACGTGGGGATATTTAGTTTATGGGCGCTGTTTTTTGCGCCGTTTGGTTTGCGCATGCCGAACGCTTTGGGGCTAACTCTTTGCTTATTGAGCGGGGTGATTTTTTTATTTGGAATCTTATTGCTTTATTTTGCCATTGGTAAAGCCCAGGCCAGTCGGGTGGTACCGGTCGTGGGAGCAGTCTTGCCTTTAGCAACTTTCTTAATTTCACTTCCTTTTAAAGCTGAAACGCTAAGTTTCTTTCAAATTTTAGGAATCCTATTGCTAATTTTTGGGGGACTCCTTATTTCTTTTGACTTGCCACTGCGTTTGGGCAAGAAAAAGTTTTTCAGCGGTTTTCTTTATGCTGTCGGGGCGGGAATTTTATTGGCAATGGCTTACGTACTTTTTAAATATATTTCACAAAGCGAGAATTTCATAACCTGGTATGTCTGGACGAGGGTGGGAGGCTTTATGGGTACGCTGGGACTGCTATTGGTGCCAACTTGGCGCCAAGATATTTTTAAAAGTTTTCATACTCACCGCAAAAATAAAAAAGAGGCGCTTGGTACGGGTGCAATTTTTGTGGGTAATAAGATTGTCGGCGGGCTTAGCGCGCTGCTGCTTAATCTTGCCTTCACCCTTGGAAGCGTTACCTTGATCAATGCCCTAGTTTCAATTCAATACGTTTTCGTGTTAATATTAGCTTGGTATTTTTCAAAAAAATATCATAAGATTTTTTCAGAAAAATTGTCTTTTTGGGATTGGGCACAAAAGCTTATCGCTGTTGGGATAATTGCGGTGGGAATATTTTTAATAAAATAGTTTTTTAATATAAAAATTTAATATAAATTTCGCTCGCATACGTTTTTCTTTTTATCCCAGTGAAAAAAAGAAAAAGTATGCTCACTCAAAATAAATGAAAATAAAAAAGAAAATAAAATCAAATAGGACGAATCTGACAGATAAACCAGCTAAATTTCAGGGACTTAAGAAATTTTTGAAATTGCTTGGTCTTTTTTTGGGCTCAATTTTGCTAGTGATTTTACTTTTCTTTGGCTGGATTAATTTACCGGTTAAAGAAGTTTCTACGCCGGTTAAAATTGGCACAACCTTTTCTTTGCGTTACGCCCAGGATATTGGGCTAGATTGGCGTCAGGCCTATGTGGCGATGCTGGATGATCTAAAAATTAGATATATCCGCTTGCCAGTATATTGGGATAAAGTTGAACTTAGCGAGGGGCAGTATGATTTTACTGATCTTGATTGGCAACTCGAGCAGGCTAAGCAGCGAGAGGCTCAAGTTATCTTAGCCTTCGGTCAGAAAACTCCGAGGTGGCCAGAATGTTTTATTCCGCAGTGGATTGGCAATGACGATATTAAACGAAAAGAGCGACTTTTAGCACTTGAAAAAGTGATCGTGGAAAGGTATAAAAATAATCATCCAGAAATTATTCGTTGGCAAGTTGAAAATGAACCCTTTCTAGATTTTGGAGTTTGTCCGCCGATTGATCCAGCGCTGGTAGATAGTGAGGTCGCTTTAGTGCGGAGCCTAGATTCGACTAAGCCGATTATGCTTACGGATGGCGGAGAAGCGACGCTTTGGATTGCCGCAGCCAAGCGAGCGGATATTTTTGGCTCAACGATGTATCGGGAGGTAATTAGCCCGCGTTTTGGTTATTGGAAATATCCCATAGGGCCAAACTTTTTTAAAGCTAAACGACTTTTAATTAAATTATTTGCCCATCAAAATAACGCGATTGTAATTGAGCTTCAGGGTGAGCCTTGGGTTCGCGGTTGGACAACTTCAGCGCCAATGGAAATCCAGCTGGCTTCGATGAACGCGGAAAAATTAGCCGACAATGTCGCTTTTGCTAAAAAAACTGAAATGAAGGAAGTTTATATTTGGGGGGTGGAATGGTGGTATTGGCTGAAAACTCAGCAGCATAATCCGACCCTTTGGGATCAGGCGAAAAAAATTGTGCAGGAAAATCAGCTTTAATATAAGCAATAATAAAAGAGGAACATACGCAAACTATGGTTCTAAAATATTATTGCTTGTTTTTCAAAAACATTTTTACGAACCTAGCTTCTTTTTTGAGCACGTGGCCAGCCTAAGACGATGGCTAGCCACTCGGATAAGCTGTCGCTTATATGGCCAAAAAAGAAGCTAGGTTCGTAAAAATTCCAAGTTATATTTTTTAGTTAGAATTATATATTGCGTATGACTCATAAAAACTCAGCTTTGTTGATCTTTTTTGCAATAGTAGTTTTTTTTCTGACTGTTTTTATTTTTGCTTGGCATTTTTTTCCGGCAATTTTTAAAACGCAGGGGATAATAAAACAAACGCAGGCGGTTGGTCCTACACAAGCGGTGGAGTTGATTTTTTCTTTTCCAGTTGATTCAGTGACAGTTGAAAAAAAGCTAACTATTTCTCCCGCAACTGAGCTTTTAACTAGTTGGAGCAAGGATCGCAGAACTTTAAAAGTAAGTCCGCTTAAATTTTGGGATCCTCAAACGACATATCAACTTTCGATTTTGGGAGGTAAAAATAGATTGCATTTCAAATTTAATCAGGAATTAGCTTTTTCGACTCAGCCGTATCCAAAAATTCAAACGCTATTTCCAATTGAGGGGGAAAAGAATGTCGCTATTGATATTGAAGAGCCGATCATGGCTGATTTTGATTCTTCCCTGGAAGATTACAATGTAAAATTTGAAGTTGAGCCAGCTTTGGATTTAGCTTATCAACTAAGTCCTGATAAAAATAAGATTAAGCTCCTGGCTAAAGATAATTTTGCTTGGCAGACTCAGTATAAAATTGGAGTTTTTCTAAAATATAAAAAACAGTCAAGCGACCAATATTTAAAAGTTGGGCAAACTTCCTTTGAGACAGCCCAACCGCCACCGACCCAGTGGGATGATGATCCGGCAATTTTATTGGCTCAGGCTGAAAAATATACGAAACCTGCGATTGTGGCTGGAAAATATATTGACGTTAGTTTAAAATATCAGGTGATGGTTATTTTTGAAGACGGCCAGGCGCTTAATGCTTATCAAATTTCCTCAGGTAAACAAGGTCTGGAAACGCCAATAGGCCAATTTAAGATTGAGAATAAAAGTCCCCGGGCTTGGTCGGCGAAGTATGGTCTTTTCATGCCAAACTGGATGGCAATCTTGCCTTCTGGAAAAGTCGGTATTCATGAGCTCCCAGTTTGGCCAGGCGGTTATCAGGAGGGGGCTAGTCATCTTGGCATTCCAGTTTCGCACGGTTGCATTCGTTTGGGTTCTGAACCAGCCAAGAGGGTTTATGCTTGGGCTGAAATCGGGACGCCGGTGGTGGTGCATGAATAATTGGGCAGTCTTTGATTCGCTCGTAGGGTGTTGTATAATTGAATTAATAACTTAAGTAGCTCTAAAATAAAAAAATGCTAGAAAATAAAAAGATCGCTATTTTTGATATTGATGGAACGATTTTTCGCAAGAATCTGCAGTTCGAACTTATTAACGAACTTTCTTGGATGAATATTTTTCCACGCAAGGTGCGCGATCAAATCGTGGCGCTGTATACGAGTTGGCTTGATCATAAAGGCACTTACGAACAGTACCGGCGCGGTTTAGTTGATTTGTATGAAGAAAATATTGCTGGGTGTAGCTTGGAAGAGGTACAACGGGCAAGTAAACTGGTAGTCTCTTTTCATCAAAATAGAACTTATATTTTTGCAGAACAGCTTATTGCTAAGCTTCGCAAAGAGGATTATCATCTAATTGCTATTTCTGGTTCGCCACTTGAGGTAGTTAAGGAATTTAACGCCTCTCATCTAAAATTTGACGCAGTTTTCGGGAGTGTTTACGAACTGGATAAAAAGAATTTATATACAGGTAAGTCTGCTTACGAGCCAGTTAAAGATAAAGGTAATTTATTGAAGCAATATATCTATGAGCATGGCTTAACGCTAGAAAACTCTTACGGTATGGGGGATACTGAATCGGACGCTAGCTTCTTAGAACTCGTTGAAAACCCGATTGCCTTTAATCCTAATAATAATCTAAAGGAATTAGCGCAGCAAAAAGGTTGGAAAATTGTGGTTGAAAAGAAAGATGTCGTTTATGATATGACGCAACGCTTGAATGATTAATATAATTTTTAAATCAACAAATGGCTTGCAAAATAATTAGCAAAACCCATTTGTCTAAAAGCAATGAGCTCAACAACCCTAACTGTTATTGTAATTTGCTTAATTATTTTTTATATTTTAGTTAAGCTGCTGACCCAATCTTTTGCAGATTTTTTGGATAAAGGAGCCAAGACGACTTTATGGATCTGGCTTCCCTTTAAAGCCTTCCAAAGATTATGGAAAGAATTTAGAGAAAAGAAAATGTAGTAGCTAATAAAAAAAATCCGCCTTAAGCGGATTTTTTTTAGCGTGTAATTACTAGGAAGAAACTATTTAACGTTTTCAACCAGTTTTTCAAAGACAGTTGGATTTTCAACCGCCATTTGAGAAAGTACCTTGCGGTCGATTTCAATATTTTTATCTTTTAAGGTTGCAATGAATTTGCTATAAGTAAGTCCTAAGAGACGAACAGCATTATTAAGTCGGACAATCCAAAGACTGCGGTTAGTTCGTTTCTTCGTGCGACGATCTCGGTAAGCATATTTTCCAGCTTTCATCACAGCTTCCTTAGCTGCAACGTAATTCTTACTTCGTCTCCAGCGAAAACCTTTCGCCATTTCCAAAACATTTTTTCTTCTTTTTGAGGCGGCCATCCCGCGTTTTACTCGTCCCATATATTTTTACTGATTTTACACGGATCATTAACGGATTTTCGCAAATCACGGATATCCGTGATCAGTGTGAATCAGTTCTTCATCAGTGCCTATCTGTTAATTATAATTATTTCCCGATTGCGTAAGGTAAGGCAGCAACAATGTTTTTTTCATCGGTTGAAAACATGCGCTGATCCTTTTTCTTGGCTCGTCCAACTGCTCCAGTTTCCTTGGAATTATAATGGTTCTGGCCAGTTGAGCGTCGGAGAACTTTCTTATTCTTCGTTATTTTAACTTTTTTCACAACTGACTTGTTCGTCTTCATCTTGGGCATAATCTTCTCATATTGTCATATTGTTATATTGTCATATTGTTGAAGAAATTTCAGCAATATAGCAATTTAGCAATATAGCAATTTTTTTATGGTTTACTTTTGTAAATTGAGTTAAGTTAATTTTCAAAATTATCTTATTCAGTCGTTGCTTCCGTTGGGGCAATGGTGACGTTGAAGCCTCCGGGAAATCGCTTGATAGGATCTTCAATCTTATAGGGAGCAGTGATGCCGGCCACAAAATCTTGTAAATTTTTTCTAGCTAAATCTTGGTGAGCTTTTTCGCGTCCTTTTAAAACAATGTCAATTTTAACTTTATCACCTTGTTTTAAAAACTTATCCGATTGCGCTTTTTTAAATTCCAAATCGTGACTATCGGTTCTTAGCCCAATGCGCACCCCTTTGATTTCAACTTTTTTCTGCTTGGCTTTCGCTACACGGATTTGTTTGGATTGTTGGTAAAGGTGTTTCCCGTAATCCATAATCCGGCAAACGGGGGGATTGGCTTTTGGCGAAACTTCAACTAAATCCAAAACTTGTTCTTTCGCCAGTAGTAAGGCTTCGCTCGTCAGCATCTCTCCGAGTTGAACGCCACTGCCATCAATTAAAAAGACCTTAGGTATTCGGATGGCCTCATTGATTCGCAATTGCGCGGGACCAGTTTGTTGTCTAGGTTTAAAACGGAATCTTTTTCTAATGGCTTTATGAAATCATTTTGGCATTCTTACTAGAAGAGTATCGCGTGATTTTTGGGTTTTATTTAATAAATAGCTGGAAATAATTTTGAATTTCGAATTTCGAATTTCGAATCAAGTCTAAATGATTCAATGATTTAAACATTAAAAAATTTAAACATTTATTCAAAATTAAAAATTCAAAATTCGAAATTTTCTCTAGTGTGGAGTTGATGGGATTCGCACCCATGTCCAAATCATTCAATCCAAAATCCTCTACAAGTTTAGTTTATTTCATTCCCGCTAAAAGCGGGATACGCTATTTTGGAGTAGGAAAAAAACAAAACCTCCAAGTACCGTTTTCAGAGTTGGTTCACTTAGTGCGTCTGAAAAACCGCAGAAAGCTATTCTCATATTTGACACCGAGCTCTGCTTACGAGAAATCAGCAGTTCGATGGCTTCGAGCCTAAGCTAAAGCAGGTGAGAAACTAGCAAATGCTTGCGCAAAAGTAGTTTTCGCCTTTGATATGAAGTTTGCACTTATATCTTCGCCACACTTTTAACGATCCAGCAGCGGTAATCGACTTGCATATTTTGAAAAGTACAACCTGTCGAAACTAAACAACCCCCAACCTCAACTTAGCAATAAGTTAAGGTTGGCGAATGTTAAGTTTTGTTGAAATAAAAATAGCTTGTTTATTTTGCTATGTTGCGGAATTTCCAAATCCTAATTTCCAATTTCCAATAAATGACTAAAATCTAAATGTTTTAATCAAGATTTAGGATTTATGATTTTATTGGATATTTGTCATTTGGATTTTAGATTTAAGCGCCTTTTAAAGCTTGCTCAATCTTTCTATTATCCTCTCTTTTTCTTATGTCAGATCTTTTATCAAGGGCCTTTTTTCCGCGACCTATAGCGAATTCCAACTTAACAAGTCGTCTCTTAGTATACACACGAAGGGGTACTAGTGTCAAGCCTTTGGCATGCAGTTTTCCAATGAGCGAGCGGATTTCTGATTTTTTAACTAAGAGTTTGCGCGAGCGGGTTGGGTCGTAGGCAAGCGTCGTTTTGGCAAAGGGATAAGGCGAAATGTTAGCATTAGTTAGAAATAGTTCGCCCTCATGCATAGTTACAAAGCTCCCTTTAAGGCTAAGATGACCGTTTTTAACCGATTTTACCTCAGCTCCGGTCAGCACTAAACCAGCCTCGAAGTGATCTTCTAGCTCATAGTCAAAACCGGCTCTTTTGTTGAATGCTAAGGTCGCCATATGCCTATTGTGCCTTAGAATTGGAGAAAAATCAACTATATCCCTACAAATGTATAAATTAGTTACTTTGCCTACCTGCCTACCTGCCTACCGGACAGGCAGGCCGGCAGGCGGGTAAATATACAAATATGTAAATAATTCACACGGAAATATATAGAAATATGCCTGGCAAGATGAATTTTTAGAAATACCTAGAAATATGCCTGGCGAAATACGATTGAAATTAGTTGTAGTATATCTCTACTATATCTCTATTATATCTCTACTATATTTCTACTATATTTCTATTTTATCTCTATTATATTTCTACGATATTTCTATTGGCTGATGAAGGTTATGTAGATAATTCGCATATTTGTAGATTTGCATAGATTCGCATTATTTGTATTATCATAAATCCTTTCATTGACCAAACCCTTAAATTAGCGTAGGATGCTATATGAATAAAGAAAACATTTTATGACCAAAAAAAGCCAAAAAACTGAACTGCTGGCACCGGCGGGGAGTTTGGAAAAACTTAAATACGCTATCGAGTTTGGGGCGGACGCGGTTTATTGCGGCTTGCCGAGTATTTCGATGCGGGCGCGGATTAACGCTTTTTCAGAGGCGGATTTAAGGGAGGCGAGCGAGTTCGTCCATAGTCGGGGGAAAAAGATTTATGTAACGCTCAATATCTATGCGCATAATTATCATTTGCCAATTGTCGAAAAACATTTGAAATTTTTAAAAACGATTTCTATTGATGCGCTAATTATCTCTGATCCTGGGATTATTCTGCTGGTGCGAAAATATTTCCCGAAAATGCCAATTCATTTGAGTACTCAAGCAAATACAACGAACTGGCTGGCAGCGAAATTTTGGGCCGAGCAAGGCGTCGAGCGAGTAGTCTTGGCTCGCGAGGTAACGCTGGCGGACATTATTGAAATTAAGAAAAGGGTGCCAAAATTGGAATTAGAATATTTTGTGCATGGCGCGATGTGTATGAGTTATTCTGGCCGTTGCATTTTAAGTAAGTGGATGAGCGGTAAAAGTGCCAACTTGGGCGATTGCACCCAACCGTGCCGCTGGCAATACCAGCGCAAATCCCAAATCTCAAATTGCAAATCCCAAACTCAGCCCAAGGCTGATCCGCCTAGGGTGGAAAATCCCAATGACTCAATTTCCAAAAAAAATCAAAAATCCTTGTCTGCCGAAGAGGCAGGAAAAATCGATCCGCCAGCTGGCGGACTAGAATCTACTCAGTATAAAACCATGGAAATTAAGGAGGTTCAGAGTGGGCGGCCGATGATTTTAGAGGAGGACGCTCATGGAACTTATTTTTTTAATAGTAAGGATTTAAATTTGCTGGCACATTTGCAGGAGCTTAAAAACGCTGGCGTAACCTCCTTTAAAATTGAGGGTCGCAATAAGAGCGCTTTTTATGTTTCTAGTGTTGTGCGCGCTTATCGGAAAGTGCTGGATGCAATCGAGAGTAAAAAATCAGGGCCTGAGCTGAAAAAAATTCAAAAATGGGCCAGTGGCGAAATTAATAAAACCGTCAATCGTGGCTATACTGAGGGTTTCTTATTAGGTAACGAACCCGAACATAATTTTGAAGGCGAGATGGTTGGGAAGAATTCTCAATCAGTCGGTGAAATTTTGGCAGTGGATGGCAAAATTCTGAAGATGAAAGTTCACAACGCGCTTTACGCGAAAGACGTCGTCGAAATTATGGCTAGGGATAAAAATATTCCGGTGAAGATTTTAAGTCTTAAAGACGAAGAAGGCAACGAGGTCGCTTCTGCGCACGGCGGACATGGAAAGTCATATTTTGTAACAGTGGATAAAAAGGGGATAATGGCGTATTCTTTAATGAGAAAGAGATAGACATTAGATTTTAGATAGTTTTAATTTCAGAATTAACTTTTCTTTTAATAGAAAAGTTACAAAAGAAATCCCGACACGTGCTCGTTGCTGGGGCAAAGACTTCACTCTTCGCTAAAAATTCCCGCTGCACTTTTTCTGCTGAAAAAGCTCGCTTGAAATTTTTTACGCTCATCAATCGTCTTTTACCTACGCACTTCGCAATGTGCGGACAAAGAATCCGTTAATTCCTTAATTCATTAATAAAAAATATTTAATTATTTAAAAGATATTATGAACATTCAAGAGATTTACAAGCTGGCGATTGAAATCGGTATCAAAAATGATTTCAGGCCGAAAACTCAAATTGAAAAAATTCTAAAAAGGCAAAAAGAAAAATACGCGAAACTTTCTAAGGATGAGAAGGAACTTTTTGATGTGGAAAAATTGACTAACCCCTACCTGGATAGTCGAATTCATTTTGCGGGGGGAGTTAAAACCATCAAGCGAGTGATGGCCGGTATTGATATTGATACTTCAGAACTGATGATGGCGCGATATCTTTCTAATCACAGTCCAAAAGCCCCAATCGATTTGGTTATTGGGCATCATCCAGAGGGCAAAGCCTTGGCTGATCTTTCAGACGTGATGCATTTGCAAGCTGATGTGTATGCTCAATACGGTGTGCCGATTAACGTGGCTGAAAGTTTAATGAAGGTGCGGATTAGCGAAGTTAGTCGTGGCATTAGCGCTTCAAACCACTATAAAGAAGTTGATGCAGCTAGATTGTTGGGAATGAATTTTATGAATATTCACACGCCGGCGGACAATTTAGTGGCAAAGTTTATTGAAAAGAAAATTATCGAGGATAAGCCTGAATATGTGGGGGATATCCTTAAAACTTTGCTGAAGATTCCTGAATATCGCGAAGCTGAAATTCGTGGAGCGGGTCCAAGGCTTTTTACAGGAAGCCCCGAAAATCGTTGCGGGAAAATAGCTATTGTGGAAATTACAGGAGGAACTTCTGGCAGTCCGAAAATGTACGAAAAACTTTCGCAAGCTGGGGTAGGAACCATTCTCTCAATGCATCAGAGCGAAGAATTTCGTAAACAAGCTGAAGAGGCGCATATTAATGTGATTATTGCTGGACATATTTCCTCTGATTCAATCGGTATGAATCTTTTTCTGGATGAACTGGAAAAGAAGGGGATTGAAATTATGCCATGTTCAGGGCTAATAAGAATAAGTAGGGTTAAAATTAGAAAGTAGTACTTAGCTTGATATCTTTTAATTTGAAAAGAAAAATTTAATTAAAAATGTAAAAATCAAAGTGGAAAATGACAATGATAAAATGTAAAATTTTTTCATTTGGATATTTTTTAATTTTTATCTGTCATTTTTATTTTTGAGATTTACATTTTACATTTTTAACATGAAATATCGAAAAACAACTCTTAAAAATGGTCTGCGGATTTTAACCGTGCCGATGGAGGGGACGCAGACGGCAACAGTAATGGTAATGGTGGGCGTCGGTTCTCGCTATGAAACGGAAAAGCAAGCGGGACTTTCGCATTTTATCGAGCACATGCTTTTTAAGGGCACAACTAAGCGCCCAACCGCTCAATCTATCTCGGAAGAACTCGACGGAATCGGCGGAGAGTTTAACGCCTTTACCGCTAAAGATAAAACGGCTTATTACGCTAAAGTCGACGGTAGACATATTGAAACAGCTTTCGAAGTACTCTCGGATATTTTTCTTAATTCTAAATTAGATCCTTTAGAAATTGAGCGCGAGCGCGGACCGATTTTACAGGAGCTGAGTATGTATGAAGATGATCCACGTCGGAGCGTTGGCGAAGAATTTGAAAAATTACTTTACGGACAGCATCAAATGGGACGCAACATCGTAGGCTATAAAGAAACGATTAAAAGTGTTTCCCGCAGGGATTTTACTGCTTATTTAAAAAAGTATTACGTAGCCGGTGAAACTGTCGTTTGCGTTTCGGGCAAATTTAACGAAAAAGAAATTATTGGCCAAATTAAAAAAGCTTTTGCCAAAATTGAAACAGGCGCTGAGGCGAAATTTAAAAAAGTTTCCGACAAACAAGTTGCTCCTGGCGTACATCTTAAATTTAAAAAAACTGACCAAACCCATTTAATTTTAGGCGCACGCGCTTATCCCCAAAATCATAAAAATCGCTGGGCGCTCTCGCTGCTCTCGGTAATTTTAGGCGGGAATATGAGCAGTCGACTTTTTATCGAAGTCCGCGAACGCAGGGGACTAGCTTACTTTGTTAGTACCAGCGTAGACACCTACCAAGATTGCGGTTACATCGGAACGCAAGCTGGCATCGAGCATAAAAATTTAGCCGAGGCGGTGGAAGTTATTTTGGGCGAATATCGAAAAATTGCTACTGAAAAAGTAGCCGAAAAAGAATTACAAAAAGCCAAGGATTATATCAAGGGTCGCTCTGTCATGGGCTTTGAAGCTTCAGACGACGTAGCGATGTTTTTTATCGACCAAGAAATGCACAAAGAAAAAATTCTCTCGCCCAAAGAAGTTTTCGCCAAAATAGACGCCGTCACCGTCGCTGACATCTTGCGCGTGGCCAAAGATATTTTCAAGCAGGAGAAACTCAACCTCGCCATCGTTGGCCCGCACAAAGACACCAAGAAAATTTCGCAGCTACTGAAATTCTAGTTTTTTTGAACCAAATATCCAATTTTTAAAAGTGTGACCCAAGTCTGCGACCGCAGACTTGGGTCACACTTTTTTTGGTTGTAAAATCCTTTTCGTTAGTTGCCCGTTGTACGAAATCAGTTTAATTGATAGCAACTAGACGTTGGAGGTTGAGCCTCCATTAGGGAGGCATAACCTCCTTGCAACCGCCAGTAAGTTAATTGATTCAGTATTACTTCTTCGAACTAGGATTGACGGCTTTTTACAGTAGTGATAAAATATCAGTGTAAGAAGTAAAAATAAAATTATGCAAAAAAATCTTTTTGAAAATATCAAGAGAATTAATGAATATCAAAGTGAATTTTGGTCAGCAAGAGAGCTGGCAAAAGTTTTGGATTATTCAAGCTATGATAAGTTTTTGAATGTAATAAAAAAAGCCAAGGAGGCCTGCAAAAATAGTGGCGAAGTTATCCACAACCATTTTTCCCAAGTGGACGAAATGGTCAAGATTGGCTCAGGGGCGGAAAGGAATATTGATACCATATTTTTATCTCGCTATGCTTGTTATCTGATTGTCCAAAACGCAGATCCTTCAAAAGAAGTTGTTGCGCTTGGTCAGACATATTTTGCTATTCAGACGAGAAGACAAGAAAAAACTGATCAATTTATTGAAGACAGCAAGCGTTTGAATTTGCGAGGTGAAATTAAAAAGCACAACACTTCTTTGGCTGAGGCGGCTGAAAATGCGGGGGTGAAGA
This sequence comes from uncultured bacterium, assembly GCA_903866285.1. Lineage (GTDB taxonomy): Bacteria > Patescibacteriota > Minisyncoccia > Moranbacterales > GWC2-37-73 > CAIPMZ01. The sequence continues at coordinate 999 of CAIPMZ010000030.1, read as the reverse complement.
ATTATGGAAAATTTCAAAATTATGGTTACAAGGGTTTGTATGGCGGACTAGATGCTAATGATATTCACATTCAAAAAGGTTTGAAAAAATCTCAAAAAATTCTTGACCATATGGGCAGTGAAGAGTTGGCTGCTAATTTATTTCGTGCTACCCAGGCGGATGCAAAATTGCGTCGAGAAAAAATTCAAGGTGAAATGAATGCCAATTTGACTCATTATGCGGTTGGTCAAAAAGTTCGCAAGACAATTGAGGAGTTGGGCGGGACAATGCTAGAAGATTTGCCAAAGAATGATGGAATTGGCAAGGCAAAAAAGAGGCTTGAAAAAAATAAAATTCCAAAGATTGCCGGTTGATTTCGTGGGTTTTTGGTGGTAGGTTTAAGGCAGGGAGAAATTAAATTTGGACTATGCGTTATCAACATCAATATTTCAAGCTTGATACCCAAACGAAAAAGGTTTGGGATGAAAATGTGATAATGATTTTTATTAAAAAATAAAAAATCCACCGAGGACCGTCCTTGGAAAGTTTTTTGTTGGTATAAATCTTTTTAAAACAAGAACAATCCAGTTCAAGTCGGAGACATTGAACTGACAAAATTTCAATTTTAAAAGTGTGACCCAAGTCTGCGACCGCAGAGATGTGTCACACTTTTTTTATTGTAAAATTAGATTACAAATTCTGGCATATGCGACTTTTCGCAATACTTTTCATTGAACGCTCTTGGTCGGTTTAGTGTCTCTGACTTGCCTGTCCGCCTTTGGAGGAAATCGAAACTGTTCTGAATTTAAAAGTGAGAACAATCCAGTTCAAGTCGGAGACATTGAACTGACAAAATTTCAATTTTTAAAAGTGTGACAGAAGTCTGCGGTCGCAGACTTCTGTCACACTTTTTTTGGTTGTAAAATCCTTTTTGTTAATTGCCTGTTATACGAAATCAGTTTAATTGATAGTAACTAGGCGTTGGAGGTTGAGCCTCCATTAGGGAGGCTCAACCTCCTT
>CAIPMZ010000029.1 GCA_903866285.1 uncultured bacterium | reverse complement strand
CTAAACTTTCCGTTCTTTACTGCACATACTTTTTTACATTTTGGACACTTTTTTTATTCAGCATAATAGATGATTTACAATTATGTCTTCTATTGTACTCCAAATCGCCATTTTTATCCTTACATATTTTTAATTAGTCCATTATAATCCATTTTGCTTATAAAAACAAAAAAAACACCCAAATGGTGCATTCTTTAAAAACGAGTAAAGCCGAATTTCAAAATCAAAAAAGTATGGAAACCCGGCGCTGTAAGGCGCCCGATAATTTATATATGGCGTACAGCGCCGAGTGTTATGTATGTACCAACATGTAAATTTTCAATCTAATAGCCCGGGTGAGAGCATTTTTAAATTTTTAATTACATGTATTTTGTATACATACCTCTTTGCCTTTTGTATTATTCTGAGCTTTTATTTAATACAATGTGTGGTACCTATCCTCTGGCATAAAGCCTTTGATTGGTTTGAAAGAACTAGGTTGGCTTTTTTTATTTATTTTTATTTTAAAAAAAGTTTTTTTATTTTTGTTTTGGTTCTCCTCTCAGAATAGGAGCGTTTTAACTACGATGAGTTAAAAACTTTGGACAGTACCCACGTTCCAATCACAAATAGGGGGAAATTGTGATTGGAACGTGGGTACCGAGCTAAAAAGATTTTTAAAGTTCACTTGATAAATCAATTATAGCAGAAAAAAGTGCTTCGGTCAAAGCTAGGAAACAAGAAAGGCTTACTACAAGGATAAAATAAGGTTTATTGACATTAAGTTAAACTCGCCGCTGCTAATTTAAAAAGGTTCCCTTAAAAATAAGTAAATTATTTTTTTAAAAAGCAGTAAAAGGGTAGACTTATTAACAAGTTATCCACAGATAGTTATTTAATTACCTACTTGAGGGCTTAGGCTAGTGGGGCTCATTGGGTTCGTTTCGCTTTGCATGCCTACTGGTGTGGCAGTAGCTACTTTTTGATAAATTGCTCTTAGGGCTTGTCTGCTTGTGCCAATAAAGAGCTTGTCGGCAGTAGCGACGTAATCAACGGAGAGAGTTTTCTCATTGTTAAGATTTAAATATCTGACTATTTCATTATTTGGCGAGTAAGCGCTAACCGTAAAAGTTTTATTTGAATTATCTATAGGAGATTTCAAGAATAAAAAAGTAAGCTCACTGACTAAGGTCTTTTCTTCTCCAAGCATGGTGGCAATAAGCTTGGCCTTATCTTTGCTAGCCGTTTTAATTGCTATGCCCAAGCGAACGCTCCCACTATCGTTGTAGAAAAACAAGGAAAACTCTTTTGTTAAATTAGTAAGAAGGGCCGGCGAAAGGCTTAGTTTAGCTGCTTGAGCGAAAGTTTTGAATTCAACTGGGTTATTATTTTTATCAACAACTAGGAATTCATAATTATTTTCCACTGGCAGTAATTTTATTTCCTCGGCTATGCTTGAAAATTGAGCTTCGAGGTCAGCTAAAGAGGCCAAAGTAAGATCAATAACTAAGAAGTTAGGTTTAGCTGTAGCATATTTACTGGAGCTAGGTGCAATGATAACCGCTTCTTCTGTGGGTAAATTTTGCTGAGACGGTTGCTGGGTAGTGGGGTCAGTGGTGGTTGTTACTGCTGGCTGGTTAGTGTTTTTGGTGGTGGTATAAACATAATAAAAACCAAAACCCACAATTGCAATTACAACTAAGATGATAATAAGAAAAATAACTTTGTATAAAGTTTTCCCATCAGGAGCTTTTTTTTCTTGAATAAGCGTGGTTGGAATTGGAATTGGCGTCGGAGCTTGTATGGGCGCAACTGTTTGGGCAGGATTTAGTTTTGTTTCAAAAGGTTGTTTTTGCTCGGGAGCCATTGCACTAAGGGGGGGTTTTGCAAAAGGCGCGGGTGCGTTATTTAGGGGTGCCTGGATTTTTGGTAAAGGGGTAGATTTAAAGCTGATGGAGGGGTTGTTATAATTATTTTTTAAACTCGCCAGATCATCTTGCATAGTGTGCATAATAAAATCAGCCGGGGCAATGTTTAGCTCATTGGTTGTCGTGGAAGAGTTATTTGGGTTTGTTGGATTAAGCATTTTTTTATTTTATAAAAATAGTTTAAGAAAAATGCCTGATTTATTTTTAATTTAAATTAAAATAAAAGCACTTTTAAGTGCTTTTATTTTAACATAATTTGCAAGAGTTCGCAAAAATATTATTCATTTATAGTGGGGGTGATTTTTGCGGTAAGGTTTATGCGTCCTTGATCATCGATTTGCTTTACTTTTACTGGAATAATATCGCCAACCTTAACGACATCTTCAACGCGATCAACGCGCTTGTCAGAAAATTCTGAGATGTGAATTAAACCTTCTTGTCCAGGCAGAATTTCTGCAAAAGCTCCAAAGGTCATCAGTCGCGTGACTTTTGCGTTGAAAATTTCCCCAGCTTTAACTTCGTGAGTTAAATTATCAATCCATTGTTGAGCTTTAAGGGCGGAAGCTTCGTCAACTGAAGTGATAAAAATTGAGCCATCATCTTCAATGTCAATTTGGACACCAGTTTCATCAATAATTTCATTGATGATTTTTCCGCCAGTTCCAATCACGTTGCGGATTTTGGCTGGGTTGATATGCATTGTGATAATTCGAGGGGCATATTGGGACATATTAGCTCGGTGAGTCGGCAGGGTTTCCAACATTTTCTCTAAAATTTCTTTGCGATTACCTTTTGATTGCAGTAGCACGGCGCTTAGCATTTCGACGGTGATGCCGTCAACTTTAACATCCATTTGCAAGGCGGTAATTCCGTTTTCGGTTCCAGCAGCTTTAAAATCCATGTCGCCATAATGATCTTCAAGACCCTGGATATCAGTTAGAACCTCAAATTTTCCATCCTTGCCAACAATAATACCCATAGCAATACCACTAACTGGTCGCTTAATTGGCACGCCTGCATCCATCAAGGAAAGGGTTGAGCCACAAGTCGAAGCCATCGAAGAAGAACCATTTGATTCTAAGATCTCAGAAACTAGTAAAATTGTATAAGGAAATTCTTCTTTTGAGGGGATAACTGGAACTAAAGCTCTTTCAGCTAAAGCGCCATGGCCAATTTCTCGGCGGCCTGGTCCGCGCATTGGGCGAACCTCACCCACAGAAAAGGGAGGAAAATTGTAATGGTGAATATATCTTTTCTTAATGTCAACCTCCATCGTGTCAATGAATTGCTCATCTCCAGGGGAGCCGAGAGTTGTAACGGTCAAAGCTTGAGTTTCTCCGCGGGTGAAAACGGCGCTCCCATGGGTGCGTGGCAGAAGTCCAACAAGGCAAGAAATGTGGCGAACTTCATTTAGTTTGCGTCCATCTGGGCGTTGACCTTTTTCTAAGATGTTTTGGTGTACAATTTCATCAGAAGCTTCTTCAAAAACTTGCTCAGCGACTTCTTTAAGCTTGTCGACATTTTCAGTGTATTTTTCTTTAATAAAAGTATTGATTTTTTCTTTAATAACTTTCATTTTATCCTCAATCACCTGCTTGTTTTTATCATAAAGAATTTCAGAAAGGTTCTCCGCTAAATAAAGAGCTTTAATTTCTGCCTCAAATTCAGCCGAACCAGCCAGTAGGGCGGGTGTAGTTTTAGCGACTCCAACCTCACTAACAACCTGCGCGATTAAATCGGTAATTTTTTTAATGGCTTCATGTCCAAAAGCAAAAGCCGCTACGACAGCTTCTTCAGGAACTTCGTTCATCCCAGCCTCAATCATATTGATTTTCTCCTTGGTGCCAGCGATAATTAAATCAATATCACCCGCTTCAACTTCGGTGTTGACTGGATTTAAGATAAATTCTCCGTTAAGCCTTCCAACTCGCACGGCGCCAATTGGGCCAGCCCACGGAATATTGGAGATTGAAAGCGCAGTCGAAGCGGCAATCATCGAAACAATCGCTGGATCATTTTCACCGTCAATGGAAAGAACTGTCACGACTACTTGCACATCGTTACGCATGCGAGGATTAAAAAGCGGGCGAATAGTTCGGTCAACGACGCGTCCAGTTAAAACGGCTTCATCAGAAGGTCGTCCTTCTCTTTTAATAAAGCGAGAACCTTTAATTTTACCAGCAGCGTAATAACGCTCCTCGTAATCAACCATCAAGGGAAAATAGCCACCAATGCGGGAAGCATTTTTACTCATCACGGCGGTTGCCAAGACGACAGTGTCACCATAACGCACCGTTACCGCTCCATTGGCTTGCTTAGCCAATAGCCCTGTTTCAATTTCAAGCACGCGTCCTCCGATTTGGAGGGACCATTTTTTTGCGGCCATAAACACTTTTAAGCCTTAAATTAGCCACAACTAGCTAAATTCGAAATTCAAAACTCAAAAATTTTTGAGGTTTGTGTTCCGCCTTCAGCCGCAGCACTAAGCTAGGCTTGTTATTTAATTTAATTATTTTTTCAACTGCTCAAACAATAGCCTGCTTTAAGCATTTTGTCAATTTTTTTTAATTTTAAAAATCTTAAAAAAAGTAAATACTCTTAGTTGCCCTAAAGACATGAAAAAAGCCAATAATATTATATTTTAGAGCCTTGCGCTGCCGTAGGTACGAGTCTTAAAATATAATATTATTGGCTTTTTTCTCTTAATTTGTTTGTATTTATTTTAGTGAAAAAATGAAATAGCTTATTAATTCCTTGAATAAATTAAAAACTTCTTTTTATTTTCTGAAAGGTCAATGAAGTCATCCAGGGCTTCGCCGAGTTTGGCGCTGGTACTTTCGCCAAAAGCCATCCCTTCGACGCGACAACCAGTGGTACTTTGAATATATTGCACAAGTGGAATGTAATCTCCGTCACCGGAAACTAACACAATTACATCTAAACTTTTAGAAAGTTTAATGGCATCAACGGCAATACCCACATCCCAATCCCCTTTTTTCACTCCGCCGGGAAAAATTTGTAGGTCTTTAGTTTTGACTTCAAAGCCTTGTTTTTCTAGCGCTTCAAAAAACTTTTCTTCTTGACCATCGACAGTTTTGATTCCATAGGCAATAGCGCGGATAAAAACTCGCTCGCCAACCGCCTCTTCCAAGACTTTTTGAAAGTTTACTTTCTTCCCATATAGCGCCTTAGCGCTGTAATAGAGGTTTTGAATGTCTACCAAAACTCCGACGCGTTGTTCTTTTGATCTAAGCATATTATTTTATTACGGATTTAAACAAATTAAAAACGGATTTTCACAGATCACGGATTTTGCTGAAGCGAAGTTCATCCGTGATTCGTGTCCGTCCGTCATTAATCCGTAATCATCAGTGGCCTTAGCCTTTGAGCCCTAGCTCTTTGATGATTTTTTTGTAAGTTTTTTCGTTAGTTTTTTCAAGGTAAGAAAGTAATTTTCGTCTTTTAGCCACCATCTTTAATAGTCCGCGACGAGAATGAAAATCTTTTTTATTCTTTTTAAGGTGAGAAGTCAGTTTTTTAATGCGTTCCGTAAACATCGCAATCTGATATTCTGGGGAACCAGTATCTTTTTCATGCCGTTTAACTTCTTTAGTCACTTTCTCTTTTTGCTTGTGCGTTAGCGCCATAGCCTTTGTTTGGCAATATGCTCGTTTAAGCTTTATTCAAGCTAAAACCAATATATGCTCAATAAAATAAGTTAATTACCTTCAAACCATAACACGTTACTTTGTTTTTGGCAAATGTTTTAGATAACTGCCGCGGCAGCAACTTTGTCGCCGGCGCTGGGTTTCATGATACGGACGCCTTGCGTGGCCCGGCCGAGGACGGAAATACTTTTAAGGGGAATGCGAATAATTTGACCTTGAAGGGAAGTGATGAAAAGATCTCCTTCAATTTCGTCAATATTGATAATGTGCGCTCCCACTAATCTGCCAATTTTAGCGGTGATATTGGCAGTTTTAATGCCACTGCCACCGCGTTTTTGAATTTTATAAGCAGCTAGGTCGGTGCGCTTGCCATAACCATTTTCGGTGATGATTAGGAGTTGGTTACCTTTTTGACCTTTCAAAACAATATCCATCCCAACAACTAAATCATTACTCCTGAGCTTAATTCCACGCACGCCAGCAGCGCTGCGACCCATGGCCCGAACGTCAGCTTCTTTAAAGCGAATGGCTTGACCGCCCGCTGTACTGATAGTGATTTCGTCGGTGCCAGTTGAAGGCAGTACCCAGTTAAGTGTGTCGCCTTTCTCAAGTGTGATAGCAATGAGGCCAGAGCGACGAACGTTATCAAAATCTTCAATCTTGGATTTCTTCACGACGCCGTGGATGGTAGTCATAAAGAAGAATTTATACCCATCATTTTTATTATAGGGAATCATCGCGGTGATTTTTTCTTCTTGAGCAAGTTGCAAGAAGTTAACAACGGCCTGACCTTTACTGGTCCGAGAAGACTCCGGAATCTCGTAAGCTTTCGTTTGGAAGACCTTCCCAGTGTCAGTAAAGAACATTAAATTATCATGGGTCATCACACTCGTAACTTTTTCAATGACGTCGCCTTCGCGGGTAGTAGCGCCAATCACGCCCTTGCCACCGCGTTTTTGCACCTTATAAACATCGGGGTTCATTCGCTTGATGTAGCCATCTTGAGAGATGGTTAAGATTGCTTCTTCGTTAGGAATGAGATCCTCTTGTTTAAATTCTTCAATGCCGGTGCGCAGCACCTTAGTCTTTCGCTCATCGCCATATTTTTCTTTTAAAGCGAGTAATTCATCTTTAACCACGGCCAGAATTCTAATGGTGCTTGCTAGCAGCTCAGTTAATTGGGTAATAATTTCTAATTTTTCGGCTAATTCATCTTCAATCTTCTTGCGCTCCATGCCAGCCAAGGTTTGCAAACGCATTTCCAGAATCGCACTGGCTTGTTTTTCGGAAAGCTTAAATTTCTTCATTAAGTTAATGTGAGCCTCCTCCTTGGTCGGAGATTTTCGGATTGTTTCAATAACGGCGTCAATGTGATCAAGGGCAATCTTTAAGCCTTCGAGAATATGGGCGCGGTCTTTGGCTTTATTAAGCTCAAATCTGGTTCGGCGAGTAACGACAATTTTTCGATGTTCGATATATTGCTCAAGAATAGCCTTTAAACTTAGAATTTGCGGATCAATCCCGCCGACTAAAGCTAGCATATTAACATTAAAATTCTTTTGTAAATCCGTAGCGTTATAAAGCTTGTTTAAAACTTTTTGCGCGTAAGCGTCCTTTTTTAATTCAATCACAATCCGCACTCCGTCTTTGTCAGACTCATCGCGTAGGTCGCGGATACCTAAAATTTTTCCTTCTTTAACTAAATCGGCGATTTTCATAATCAGGGTCGCCTTATTGGTTGCGTAAGTAATCTCGGTAATAATAATATTAAAAGTCCCAGCCTTAGTTTCAATAATTTCCGCTTTGGCGCGAGTTACGATTTTCCCGCGGCCGGTCGAATAAGCCTCTTTAATTCCGGGCGTATTGTACATAATGCCCCCCGTGGGAAAATCAGGACCTTTGACAAATTGCATGAGCTCATCAATGGAAGCCTCGGGATTATCAATGAGGTGGTTAATGGCGTCAGCTAGCTCATTTAAGTTATGCGGAGGAATGTTAGTTGCCATGCCGACGGCAATTCCCATGGTACCATTTAGGAGTAATTGCGGAAGTTTAGCTGGCAGAACCACTGGTTCTTTATGGACTCCATCAAAGTTTGGAATAAAATCAACCGTATCTTTTTCAATATCAAAAAGCATTTCCTCGGCAATTGGTTTGAGTTTAGCTTCGGTATAACGATAAGCAGCTGCGCTGTCACCATCCATCGAACCAAAGTTTCCTTGTCCCCAAACTAAAGGATAACGCAAAGAAAAGTCTTGAGCCAGACGCACCATCGAATCATAAACGGCCGTGTCACCATGCGGATGATACTTCCCCAAAACTTCCCCGACTACCGTAGCGGATTTTCGAAACTTAGCGGAAGGTCGCAGCCCGGATTCCCACATGGAATATAAAATACGGCGATGCACTGGCTTGAGGCCGTCGCGCACGTCAGGTAAGGCGCGGGAAACAATCACGCTCATCGCGTAATCCAAATAAGATTGCTGAACTTCCTGCACGAGCGCGCGCGGTTGAATGTTTTCAACAATGGGAACGGTAATTTTTTGAGTTGATTTCATATTCGGCCAAGAAAACTCGAAAGAGGATAATCACTTTGAGCGTCTTTTTATTAAAAATATTTATAGCTAGCTATTTTTTAATTAGTTGGGTTTTCTAAGTTAGTGTATTGAGCTGACTGAGTTGATGGATTTAAATCGGTTGTGTGTTGAGCGGTGTTTTCTTTCGAAGCGGAAATGCCTTCAGTCTTAATTGTCTGAGAAAGGTTTTCAGTACTATCCTTCAGGGATTTGGCCTGTTCTTTAATTTGATTAGTTTGATCTTTCAAGTCTGAAACAAGGCTATCCGTATTTTCGGGAAGTTCATCTTTGCCATTTTTAAGCATGAGGTTAATTGAGAAAATCCAAATTATAAAAATAAGCAGCATAGAAAGAAGAACGCTCCCCCAAACCCAACGAAGCCTGATATGGTCAGGTTGTCTGCGAATAGCTTCAATTTTTTCTTCAAGCTTCATAATGTAATAAAGTTTAAGCAGTATGGTCCATAATTATAACTTCCATACTCTTACCTTCTAAATCTTTTTTCTTAAGGCTATACTTGGCGATTTTTTCTTTGGGACAATTCCCCATTTCGGTGCAGAATTTTTGTAGGTCAGCTACTTCAGCAGTTGAACCTTCTACTTTATAATGCATTGGAATGACAATAACCGGTTCTATTTTTCTAACTAGTTCGGCAGCTTTTTTCCCATCAATCGTATAATTTCCACCAACTGGAATAAAGAGGACATCGACACCATCAATTTCTTCTAGCTGTTTTCCAGTGAGTTCGCTCCCGAGGTCGCCAAGATGACAAATCTTTAAATCTTCGACTTCAAGGATAAAAATAGTAGAGCGTCCCTTTTTGGCGCCTTCTTCTAAATCATGAAAAGCATCAAGCCCAATCACGTTAAGACCTTTAACTGCATATTCCCCAGGCGTGTTAATGATAACAGGGTCGCCCTTGAGCGCTTCGACATTGTTATGATCAAAATGATCATGCGAAACAAAAACGACATCAGCCTGTCCTTGGGGTGGTCGGATGCCTAATTCTTTTCCAAAGGGATCGAAAAATAAAACGATGTCATCAGTGGCGCGTCCAGCCGGCTTGGTCGTTATTTTAAAACAGGATTGACCGTAATATTGAATTTGCATAAAATTAGAGTTGAAAAAAATAGATTAGCTAAAAACTAGGATAGCCCCTTTTTTGTATAGAATAATGATAACACAGCCAAATTATCCTGTCGAGATGATTTAGTAAGAAGCTCTTGCCAAAACCAATAATTTAAGGTAAGCTAGTTAAGCAATTAATTATTTAAGAAAAGTTAATAGTGGAATGCTTTAATTTCACAGTTGTTTTCTTGATAATTTCCTTTTGCAAAAGGAAATTTTTGCGTTAGCGCCATTTTAATAATTAAACTAAAACAAGCGCGCTACTTGTTGAAAAAAGTAAAAAAGTATGGCAATTAAAAAGAAAGACATCTTAGACAAACTCGCTGAAGAGGTTGATAAGTTGCAAGATGAAGCGACACCCGTAGTCACCTCAGCTAAGGCAAAAAAGGCTGTGGTTGAATTAGAAAAAGAAGAAGAAGTGGAGCTGTCCCCAATGGGTAGTCTCTTAGAAGAAAATCCGGTTAAAATTCCTGAGGTTGGCGATGTGCTAGAAGGAAAGGTTATTGACATAACCTCTAATTCCCTCCTGCTTGATCTGGGTTGCTTTGGAACTGGGATTGTGATGGGAAAAGAAATTAAAGACGGCCTAGCTATCGGAAAAGTTAAACAAGGCGATACGGTTAGTGCTACCTTGGTTGATATTGAAAATGAAGAAGGCTATGTTGAACTTTCAATCCGAGAAGCGTCTTACGAAAGAGCTTGGGACGACCTTGAGGCTAAGCGCGATATTATGGGCGTAGTTTCAACGAAGGTCTTGGATGCTAATAAGGGAGGTTTGATGGTGGAAGTTAATGGTATTATGGGCTTTATTCCAGTTTCGCAACTTTCTAGCGAACATTATCCTCGCGTGGAAGATGGGGATAAGAATAAAATTTTAGAATTGCTGAAAAAATTAGTTGGTAAAGAAATGCAAGTTAGAATTTTAGATGCTGACCGAGAAAGCGAAAAATTGATTGTCAGCGAACGAGCCGCTTCTAGTGAAAAGGAAAAAGAAGTTATTTCTCAACTGCAAGCTGGAGATATTATTGAAGGTGAGATTAGCGGCGTGGTGGATTTCGGCGCTTTTGTTAAATTCTTGCCAGCTGCTCGTCAAGGTTCGACTAGAGACAGCGATAAACTAGAAGGTTTGGTTCATATTTCCGAATTAGCTTGGCAAATGATTGGTGATCCAAGAACAATTGTTAAAACTGGGGATATCGTGAAGGCTAAAATTATCGGAATTGATGAAACCAGAATTTCCCTTTCCATGAAAGCACTAGCGAAGGATCCTTGGAGCGAAATAGCGGAAAAATATAAGGTTGGAGATATTGTCCAGGGTAAAATTGATAAAATTAATCCTTTTGGAGCCTTTGTCTACCTTGATAGCGATATCCATGGTTTAGCTCACGTAAGCGAGTTCCAGGAGGTTTACCCAGGGAAGAAAATGGATGAAGTTCTCCAGGGCGGTCAAACTTATGCTTGGAAAATCCTTTCAATTGAGCCAAAAGATCACCGCATGGGTCTGATGTTAGTAAAAGAGGAGAAATAAGCTAATCTGAGAAAATGTTTCAAAAAAAACCGCCAAGCGTTGGCGGTTTTTTTTGTGTAAATTGGCTTGCTTTATGCTAGAATATAGGTATACTTAGTTAACATTAAATTCGATTTAAGCATTAAAAATATGCACGAACCTAACAAGTTTATAATTTCTTTCAATGGTCAGGAGGGCTCTGGTAAAAGTACTATTGCCACAAGGGTAGCAGAAAAACTTGAGTTGCCTCGTTATTATATGGGTCAAATATTTCGAGATATGGCTAAGGCGAGAGGTTTGGATTTGGTAGCCTTCCGAAGAGTTTGCGATAATGATCCTAGCTTTGATAAAAAAGTTGATGACTATGTACTTAAACTTGCAAAAGAACAGCGTAGGTTTGTTATTGAAAGTCGGACAGCTTGGCATTTTATCCCAGATTCAGTGAAAATATATTTAAAGGTTGAACCTCCTGTTGCGGCTGAAAGAATTTTAAAATCAATGTCGGCTAAACAGAATCGTGGCAATGAGGATAGTTATTTAGATACAGTTGAAAACATTAAAGAAAGTATCTTAAAAAGGAGAAAAGAAGATAGCGAACGGTACCTTGCTCTTTATGGAATTAAGCAAGATGATGAAAAAAATTATGATTTAATTGTGGATACCACTAAATTAACAATAGAGGAAGTATTTTTAAGGGTGATGCAGTTTATTGATTTGAAAAACAATGGCTAAATTCATAAAAAAAATTCAAAATTTTTCTTCCCAATATGAGCTTTGGAATAAGGGTTCAAAAATTATTATTGGGGTTTCGGGTGGACCAGATAGTGTCTGCCTTTTAGGGGTGCTTGTTTTCCTGGCTGAAAAATATAATTTCCAGCTTCAAATTGCGCATGTTAATTATGGCCTGCGAGGTAAAGATTCGTTAGCAGATGAAAAATTAGTTAAACAGCTAGGCGAAAAATATCAACTCAAGGTTAATATCTTAAGACCAAAGAACATTTTGCAAAAAGGTAATCTTGAAAACACCTTGCGCGACCTGAGATACGCCTACTTTGAAAAATTAAGATTGGCTTTAGTGTTTGATTTTATTGCGGTAGCTCATAATCAAAATGATCAAGCCGAAACAGTGCTAATGCGAATTATTCGAGGGGCCGGTTTAAATGGCCTAGCTGCGATGCGTCCAAGGGTTGGAAAAATCATTAGGCCCCTTTTGCAAACTAGTCGCACCGAAATTGTAAATTTTTTGAAAGAAAAAGGGCTTACTTATCGTATGGATAAGTCTAATGCAGAAAATGATATTTTTCGAAATAAATTAAGAAATGAAACGCTTCCCTATCTTGAGAAAAATTTTAATCAATCCATTCTCGAAACTTTAAGTAATTTTTCTTTTGCGGTGGCAGACGACTATGCTTTTATGGAAAAAAGTGCAGCAGGGTTTGTGTCGGCAGTTTGCTCTAAGAAAAAAGCTAGTTTTTTGGAACAGGATTTTTTAGCTCTAGACAAGGCTATCCAGCGGCAAGCCCTGCGGCAAATTTTTCTAAAATTAAGTGGCCAATTTAAAGATGTCGAGTATAACCACATTGAAGAGCTAAGAAAAATTATCAAAAGCTCCAAGAGTAAATTAAAGAATGCCAGGGTTGGTGGCTTGAAAATATCGAAAAAGGGTGCTAAAATTGAAATATTCGTTTAAATAAATAAAAGTTTAAAATTAAATTTATGGAAAAATTATTAAAAAATGTTGCCATGGTCGTTTTCTTTTTCTTATTGATCTCTGGCTTGATGGTTTTGTATAGCGCACCGGTCCAAAAACCAATTGAAATCTCCTTAAGTGAACTAGCAAACCAAATTAATGATGGCAAAGTGAAGGATATCGCTGTGGAAGAAAATGATTTGATAATTAATCTGGCGGATGGCACAAAAGAAAAATCAGTGAAAGAATCGCAGAGTTCCCTTACGGAATCTTTGAGTAACTATGGCGTAGATAAGGAAAAAACTAAGAGCGTTAAAATCGAGATTAAGCAGCCTTCTG
>CAIPMZ010000028.1 GCA_903866285.1 uncultured bacterium | reverse complement strand
TCTGCGTAGTCGAAGCCTGCCTGCTGGTAGGCGGGGATCTGAGCCCATATTTACTGCCTTTAACGCTAGGAACTCAGATTCTTCGACTTCGTTACCTGCCTGCCGGACAGGCAGGTGCTACGCTCAGAATGACAAAAAAGTGGATGGCCCAAAAACCGCCCGCAACTTGCGAGCGGTCAAAATCCTTAATTCCTAAATCTCCTCAGCAACCTTAGGAATAAATTTGCGATAAGAGAAAATACTCAAAACAAAAGACGCCATAACAATCAAAATAAAAATGGCGTACTGCGAAGGCGTCGCAAAATGATTATTAATCAAGGACTCTTTTGTGAAATGGATAATAAACGCCAAAGGGTTAAGTAAGATAATTTGGTGATATTGAGCTGGGAGCGTTGTCAATGGATAAATAATCGGCGAAGCATACATAATAATCATCAGCAGAACTTCCCAAATCATCGCCAAATCGCGAAATTTAACGTAAAGCGGAGCGGTAATTAGAGCAAAAGACAAAACAATAATATAAATAAAAACCGAAAAAATTAAAAACATCAAGATTGCCGGAATGCTCGGCATAAAACCTTTCACCGCGAAGAAAAAAGCGATCACAATCAAATTCATCAAGAAAATTAAAGTCGCGTTAATCGTGGAGGCTAAGATAATTGTCCAGCGCGGAACATAAATTTTAGTTACCAGTTGCGACTTTGCAAGCAGCGAACTCATTCCAGCCGTGGTGCCTTCCGAGAAAAAATAAAACATCATCAAGGAAACTAGTAGTTGCAGGGAATAAGTATCCGCCCCAGTTCCCCGCGGGTTAAAAACCGAAGAAAAAACGAAGTTTAAAACTGCAAAAGTCAGCAGCGGCTTCAGCAGTGCCCAAAGATAACCCAAAACCGACCCGTGGTAGCGGAGCTTAAAATCAGTCTTTGCCAGAGCCCAAATAAGTTCTTTGTAGTTTTCGTGTTGATGCATACAGGGTAGTTTTAAAATTTTAAGTTTAAAGTTTTAAATCAATTTTAATTGAACTTATCCACGAGTCATCAGTCATTTGTCATCAGTCATCTTTTTTTGAACTGACAATATAAAACTGTTTATCTGCTTATTTAAATTTTCGTATTTTATAAAAATTTTTCTAGCTTCGTCCTTACTAAGATAGCCCAACTCCTGAGAAAGAAACAAGAAATTTTGAACTTCGCAAGCTGAGCCTCTGGCAGTGTAATAAAACTTTATCTTTTCCTTGTAATGAAATCTTCCAAATCCTTCTGCAATGTTAGCACCCACGGATGACGAAGCTCTTCGCATCTGATCAATTATCCCATAACTTTCTCTCTTAGGAAAGCCCTCTGTCAATTCATAAGTCTCGATGCACAGCAAATTTGCATTCTTCCAAACCTCCAAATCATAAAAATGCATTTTTGATGACCCGCCTCGACTCGCAAAGACTTCTCGTCGACGCGAGGCTGGCTGATTACCAATGACGGATGACATATGGCTTATTATTCAAAATTGATTTAAAATTTAAAACTTTAAAATTAAAATTATTTAGACCTTGCAGCCTAGTATAACTGCTTATTTTCTAAATACCAAGCAATGAATTTTTCCATGCCGGCCTGGATTTTTACTTGTGGATTATAGTCCAGCAACTTACGCGATTTAGTAAGATCAGCAAAAGTAATTGGCACGTCGCCTGGCTGAGCGGGATATTCCTTGATGTTGGCTTTTTTACCAAGGATTTTTTCCACTGTGGCAATGAAAGTATTCAAATCAACCGTGTCAGAATTTCCCAAGTTAAAAATTTCATAGCCAAAAATTTTATCGCAAGCTGAAATCGCGCCAGCTACGATATCGTCAATAAAAGTATAATCCCGCCGCGTCGAACCGTCGCCAAAACGCTTCAACTCCGTGCCTTCATCAATCCATTTCGTAAATAAAAATGGCGCCATGTCTGGCCTGCCACCGGGCCCATAGACCGTAAACGGTCGCACCACATTGACGTTCAGGCCGTATAAATGGTGGTAAGTGTAACCCAGCAGCTCTGTGGCCTTCTTGGTGGCTGCGTAGGGTGAAATAGGATTATCTACCGGGTCAGTTTCCGCAAATGGCACTTTCGGAGCGTTTCCATAGACTGAAGAAGAACTGAAGAGTACAAAATTTTCGATTGCAAATTCTTTAGCCAAATGAAGCAAATTGAGCGTTCCCTTTACGTTTGTATCTTCATAGATAAATGGGTTTTCGATGCTAGGACGAACTCCGGCTCTGGCGGCGGTGTGAATCACGCGCTGGATTTTTTCCGTTTCAAAAATGCCTTTCAAAAATTCATAGTCCGTAATTGTTCCGCGATACAGTTTATAATTTAAGTCTTTTTCAAACTGCGCCACGTTAAGCTCTTTTATTTTCGGAGAGTAGTAGTCGTTAAATTCATCCACGCAAACTACGCTATCTCCTCTCTCGAGCAATTTTCTGGTTACATTTGAGCCAATAAAACCGGCGCCACCAGTGACTAAGATTTTCATATGTTATGGAACATAGAACACAAAACATGGGACATAATCCAATTCTATCTTAGCGTTATGTGTTTTATGTTATGTGCTACGTGTTATATTTTAAATGCTTCCTTAAATATTCATAGTAATCCTCTCCGTGGCTATTTTTAGTAGTATAGTCACGCAAAGTTTTTTCGTGAGCATTTTCCCCAATTCTTTTTCTAAGCTCACCATCTTCAATTAACTTAGCAAGCTTTTCAAACCACTCATTTTCACTTTCAGCCAAAAAACCATCTACGCCATCAGAAATGACGTCTGCGTAGGTGCTGTTGCGAACGGCCACGATCGGCACTTTTAGCAAGCCGGCTTCAGAAAATTTTAGTTCTGATTTACCTTCGCTAAAAATATCCCTTTCCAGGGGCGCTAGAATAATATCGCAAGCAGAGATATTTTCAAAATGTTTTTTTCTTGGAGCATACATTGAACGCACAATTCTTTCCGAAAATTCAACCATTTTTTTTTCCAACTCCAACGGTCCCGCTAAAAAAATTTCCACTTGCGGATATTTTTTTAATAGCCGGATTAGAACATCCGAAATTGTTGCGAAATCTTTATTGTGTCCAATCGTGCCACTAAAATAGCCGATTCTTATCGTGAAACGTGGAACATGGAACGTGGAACGTGTTTTTGCTGTGTCAGTTGTTTCATGTTCCATGCTACGTGTTTCGTATTCCATGCTGTGTGTTTCATGTTCCATGATCCGCTCGGCCATTTCAACCCACTCTTGCGAAAGTTTATTCGTAGTTACAAAAACCTGCTTTTCATATCCTTCTAAAATCTTAGCAATAAACTTGGTACTAGTAGTGCAAACTTTGACGTAAGGATCTTTGAGAATTTCTTCGCCAATGCCTTTTTGATACTGCATCTTTTCAAAAGACGACATGCTCGCGTAGTGATCAGTCTGTTGAATAAGTTTTACCTCGAAAACTAAATCATCCGTATCAAAAATAATTTCACCCCCTTGCCTTTTAATCTTTTTTATAAGCTTATCCGTGCTAGCTGTTTGGAGCGTTCGATTAAAAATAAAGATTTTAAACTTTTTCGCTAAACCCAAAAGGAACGGGTTATCTTGCATAGTAACCGAAACCTTAAAGCCATGCGTGCGAAGTTCCTCAGCTTGATTATGCGCTCGATACAGCGCGCTATCGCCAACGCCAGAGGTAATAAATAAAATGTCTCCCGCTCTAACCTCAACAATACTTTTAAAATAAGCTCCCAGGAAAAGCAGCACTCTTTTCCCACCCCTAAAAATCCCCTCCCGCTGGATTGTTTTAAAAGCTTTTCCAATTTTAATAAATAGCAATTTCATCCGGTATCATGACTAATCAATTAAATTACTGCCAGTTGCAAGGAGGCTACGCCTTCCCCTTGGAGGCTAAGCCTCCAAGGTCTTTCTGGCACTAGTTAAATTAAGCTAACTAACTTCATTATAACATGTAAATCTCACTAATTCGCTGGGCTGATTTTTCCCAGCTAAATTCTGCGACTTTTTGCGTATTTAGGGCGCCCTTTTCTATTATTGCGCTAGGGTCATTTACTAAGGCCAAAATTGCCTCCGCTAAGCCTTGGGCCGAGTCCGCTTGGGCATATTGGCCGCCCTTGTCTAAATAAGTTCGATTATTTTGGCGGTCAAAACAAACTACTGGTAGCCCTGCTGCCATATATTGTAAAATCTTACCGCTGGCTTGACGAGTTGAAGAATCCTTAGGATCAATTCCCAGATCGCTAGCCAATAAAATTTTTGGCATTTCAAAATAACTAAGCGGACTGATGACTCGTACTTGCGCGCTTAAATTATTTTCGCGCACAAAGTTCAAAACTCCTTCCGCCGGAAAACCCGCAATCAGAAAAAAAACATTTTTATTTTGCGCCAAGACTTTGGGGATAGCTTCCAAAAAATAGCTAATTCCTTTATTTAGAATCATCGCCCCTGCATAAGTAATAATAAGCTTATCGCTAGGCAGTTCTAGCTCCTGTCGCAATTGGGCTTTAGTTTCTAGTTTTTCGTAGTGGGCTAAATTTGCGCCGTCTAAAATCGTTTCAACTTTTCGGTCTCTTCTAAGTTGCAAGATTTCCTGAGTATTTTCAGCCGAGCTAGCAATCGCAAAGTCTCCGAGATTATTAATAACTTTTTCGCCAAAAGCAAAAATCCTCTTCAGCCAGCCTCCTCGTAAATAACTATGCGAGACCATTTCTTTCGTCAGGCTCCCGTGAAAATCAGCCACTAATTTCATTTTTCGCCAAAAAAGCGCTTTCTGCACAATCCAGCCCACCGCTACTCCTTCATGCAGATGAGCGTGAATTATTTCTGGCCTTTGGGTTCGCGCTAAATTAAAAGCTTTGCGAATGAGCATCAAATCTAAGAAAATCTTTTGCCAATCTGGACCAGCTTCTAATTTTTTATACCAAAAAAGTAGCCGCCTAATTCGTCTGACGGATATTTTCGTCTGCACGCTGGAATCGATCTCGCTACCAATGTGATAGGTTGCAATTGTCAGCTGATGGCCTAATTTTTCCAAAGCCAAAGCCTCTTCCAGGATTCGGATATGGGTACCCCGATCCGCAAAAAACGGCGTCGGAGCAATAACTAAAATCTTCATTATAATTAAAATTTTTTTATAATAACAAACTGTTACGCAGCATATTACGTAACAAAAAAGCTAGTCTTATACTCTCAGCATACTCCCTTTTTTGCTCTTTGAAAAGGTTTTAGTTACAGCCTAATTTTAATCGGCTCCCCATTTTTTACTCCACCCGAGATAATTTCCTTAGCAACCAAGTTTTCGACAGTATCTTCGATATAGCGGTTAAGCGAGCGAGCGCCAAAAACTGGGTCGTAACCCTTTTGAATAATTTTTTCAACGAGGTCTTCGGCAAATTCAACTTGAAGATTTTTTTCCTTGTCCAAACGCTCCGCAAATTGCTGAAGTTTTAGCCGCACTACCCCAGTTAATTCCTGTGGTTCAAGCGGTCTGAAGAAAATGATATCATCAAAACGATTTAAAAATTCAACTTTAAAAATACCGCGCTGCACCGCCTCGTCCACTACCGCTTTTTTAATTTCTTCGACTGGAGTTTGCGAGCCAACCATTTTCTTAATCAGCACCGCCCCTGCGTTAGAAGTTGCGATAATTAAACAATTGCGAAAATTAATTTTTTCGCCAAAAGCGTCCGTGACGAAACCCTCGTCCAAAATTTGCAGAAAAATATCTAAAATATCCGGATACGCTTTTTCAATTTCATCCAATAAGACTAGCGAATAAGGATTATCTTTAACTTGAGTTACTAAGCGTCCTGGCTGATTAAGCTGGTTTGAACCTAAAATTCGATCCAGTGAATTAGGCGTTTGAAATTCGCTCATATCCAAGCGAATAATATTTTTTTCGCTTCCAAAATATACTTTGGCTAAGGCCTTAGCAGTTTCAGTTTTCCCAACGCCAGTTGGACCTAAAAAAAGAAAACTACCGACTGGCTTTTGACTATCGCCAATCCCACTGCGCGCCCTTCTGAGCGCCTCGGCTATTTGACTAACTGCTTTTTGTTGACCAACTACTTGGCGATGCAAAACTTTTTCTAAATTCAAAAGTTTCTTACGTTCCCCGCTTCCAATCTCACCTTGCTGGACGCCAGTTCTTAGTGAAAGATATTGACTGACGGTTTTTTCGCTAATAAATTGCTCCTGGGGATCCTTATTCCAGAACATCAACACGTCCATCATTAAATCCAGCGCTCGTTCAGGCAGAGGCGCGCTCCAATTATGT
The DNA here is from genome assembly GCA_903866285.1 of uncultured bacterium. Classification (GTDB taxonomy): domain Bacteria; phylum Patescibacteriota; class Minisyncoccia; order Moranbacterales; family GWC2-37-73; genus CAIPMZ01. The sequence continues at coordinate 5,618 of CAIPMZ010000028.1, read as the reverse complement.
TTAGTTGAACTACTGATGATAGCCTTAAGGGCGCTATAAGAAAAGAGAACTTGCTTTTGCTCATATTCTTCTAGCTGTCTCCACATAATTTGGATTGTTTCCTGTTCTGTTGGCTCGCCTAATTCTAAGGTCTCAAAATATTTAACAATTTCTTGCTTTTTTTCAATCAGTTGGTGATATTCGCCAGAAGTTGAGGTTGCAATTAAACGGAAAGCTGGCAGGGCTAAAAATTGACTCAAGATGTTAGCGATATCAGGATGAAGCAAGTTCTCCTGTCCGCCCAAATAATGCTCTAGGTGTTCAATTACTAAGATTACATTGCCTGCCACCGTTGCTTCATAGAAAATTATGCTCAAAAAACTTTCCAGATCCCGACCATGATTTACCGCGTCAGAAATCGCCGCGCTTAAATCAAACAGCACCACGCGCGTATTTTCAAAATAACCTTCCGCTTGACCCAACCTAATTTCCCTAGCTAAATTATGGATTAAAGTTTTTTTACCAATCCCAGCGTTACCTACGATTAAAACGCAGTTTTGATCAGGTCGCGTTAGCATCAGTTTTAAAAGTTCGCCTTCGCTACTTCGGCCAAGCAGTTCCTTCTTCGCGTACCCACTAAAATCATGCTGCGCTAAATCCTGACTATAGCGATCCAAATTAACCGTATAACCAAAACGCCACTGCGCGCCAAGCGGAATTTTTTTTCGTAGCTCGCGCCACTCCCAAAATTTAGCGGCTTCTTTTTTCCGCTGCAGGCTACCAAGTTCTATTGCTAAAATTTGAGCATATTCATCCAGAGTTAAGCCGCGGGCCTTTAAAAAGTCTGCCAGCATCGCCTGATTTTCTAAAATTTCCACTGGAAAATCTTTCCGCGCCATTCCCAGTCGACCGCAAATTCGCTCAAACACTTTTTCGCCAATCAGCTCAGCCGTACTCATTTCTAAAAAAGAAATTTCTGTGGCACGTCGGTAACAAGAAATGGCCAGCAAGATCCAGCCTAGAATTACAGCTCCAAAGCCAAACCCAAGTTGACCATTTAAGATTAAAGCTAAAATTCCCACGAAAGCCAAGGGAGCGCAAATCCAAAATAAACTAACGATAATTCCAATTAAAAAGACCGCGCCCAGTAAAATCAAACCGGCTAAAATTACAAACGTCCGCACGATTGCCCCGATGAAACGAGAAATTAAATTCTCAAATAAAATTTCTAAAAAATGAAGCGGATTAAAACCTCGCCGGCCATCGATTGAAATATCCCGATGCCACGGGGAAAAAAGGGTTATGAAAAGTTCACTCAGCGAAAAATAACGCCAGACAAAAAGTAAGAAGTTTTTCCAAATTTCTAACAAATCATGCACGGCTTCATTATAATACCAAAGAAAAAAACTTGGTCGTTTTAACATTTATGTTTGTTTTTAGTTTTTTAGTTTTACTACTTATATTAGTAGCTACAATTTTTATGAGTTTATTTGCTTTTTAGGCCTTTGTGAGCGACAGGGAGCAAGCGCCCTTGGTCATAATTCCCGAGCAAAGCTGCGCGGGTTAAAAAGTAAACAAGCTCGTAAAAATACTTTGCGAAATAACTAAAGTTATTTAAACTCATAATCTAAGAACAATCTTATTTTACCTCAACGGCTTTTGCTTTGCAAATCCCTAAAAATTAGTTATAATGCAGTTAATGTTAAACCAAAAACTCCCAGCGTCAGATTATCACCTTTTCACCCTAAAGTCCTTACTTTGGCTGGTTTTTGGCTGGACTGGTTTTCTACTAGCGCTAGCTGGTTTTTTCTATGGCTGGGTAGTCTGGCTTCTTTTTTTCCTCGCCATGGGGGTCCTGATAAAAAATGAACTTCGCAATCGCACTTTTTTTAGAACCTCGAAAGAACTTTTAATTGTAAGTGCCATTGTTGTCATCTTTGTCACCGCGCTTTCCTGTTTTTCTACGCCTACCGTTTTTTCCGGACGAGATCAAGGCTCAATTAGCGAAGCTGCCGTCAGACTCGCCCAAAATCACAAACTCACTTTTTCGACGCCTGCTAGCGACGCTTTTTTCGAAATTCGCGGAGCTGGTCGGGCGCTTAATTTTCCTGGCTTTTTTTATACTAAAACTGGGGAGCTAATTACTCAGTTTCCCTTAGCCTACATTACTTGGCTAGCGTCCTTCTATGCCGTTTTTGGCCTAGTTGGTTTTACGCTTGCTAACGCCGTACTTTCAATTTTCTTTTTAATTACCTTCTATTTACTAGCGAGATCTTTTATGCCCCTAAAAGCTTCGCTCTTTTCTTTGCTTTTAATAGCCACCTCGCTATCAGTCTATTGGTTTCCTAAATACACTTTAAGCGAAAACCTAGCCTTAACGCTCCTGTGGGTTTCGCTTTTTGCGCTCCTGGCCTTCCTGAAAAAACAAAACAAACTTAATCTCTTGCTTTTCCTAAGCGCCTCGATTTTACTAGCCTTTACCCGGATTGAAGGAAACGCCTTCCTAATAACTTCCGCTGGAATTATTTTTTTCAGCAAGCCAGCGCGAGCTTATTTAAAAAAGAGTTTTGATTTTAAATTTTTACTTGGACTAGTTTTCTTACTGCTAGTTTTTAGCGCCAATCTTTTTTGGGATCTTAATTTTTATAAAGAATTAATTAAAGCGATCCTGCCAATAACCACGGCCCCCCAGGCAACCGAGCTAGCTGGATTAAATAATCCTACTAATCCGGCATTTTATATGCTAAAGATTTTTAATCTTTATGGAATGCTTAGCTTTTTTCTTTTAGCAATGCTTGCCTGCATTTTTTACGCTGCGCGTCGCGATATAGTCAAACTTATTCCTTTCTTAGTAATTGCGCCCACCTTGATTTATTTTCTAGACTCTCATATTTCGCCCGATTATCCTTGGATGCTAAGAAGGTTTGCTTTTTCACTCCTGCCAGTTGCGATTTTCTACTGCGCCCTACTGCTTAGTGATTTAAACGACTATTTCAGCTCCCAACAAAAAAATATCGTCCTTAAAATAGTCCCGATGCTAATTGCCTTTGCTCTCCTAGCTGGAAATCTTCCGGCTTTTCTGCAGTTTGCGACTTTCTCTGAAAATAAAAACTTACTTGAGCAAACCACAAAAATCAGTCAGCTTTTTTCGCCGAAAGATTTAGTTTTAATTGATAGCCAAACGACCGGCGACGGTTGGGCGATGCTGGCTGGGCCAATGAATTTCCTGGCTGGAAAAAATGCGGCTTACTTTTTTAATACCCAAGATCTTACCAAGCTTGATTTTAAAAATTTTGAAAATGTTTACCTAATCACGCCTGACAGTCGCATTCCTTTTTACACTAACAGTACTATCAGCCGAAGTTTAGTCCCAACGGATCAATATACCCTAACAACCGCTCACCTAGAATTAAAATCGGTTTCCAATAGTTTACCCGTACATTTTCCCGAAAAGAAAACGACCAGCGTTCATGGTATTATTTTTAAAGTTCTCAAATAAAAATGCTCAAATATTTTTACTTCGCTTGTTTACTTTTTAGAGCCCGCATTTGACCGAAAACAATGGTCAAGTGCTTAACTCGCTGTTGCTTGTATGGCCTAAAAAGCAAACAAGCTCGTAAAAAATCCAATTTACTAAATCTAATTCACGTTCAACTCAATAACTATGATTAACTTGGCCAGCAAAATAACTTCCCAAACCAAATGGCGCAGAATTTACTTGATTTCAAGAGCTCTTCTCTATGGACTTTCTTTAATCTTGGCGCTATTGCTCGTTTATCAAATTTTATTTCCTGAAATATCTTTGAGTTTTTTCTTCAATGATCCTAAATCCTTAAAAAATACGCTCGTCTCAGTCCGCACGGCCACGCAAAAACCCCTCGAAAATGGTTTAGTCAAAAGCAAGGAAAAACTCGCTTTCAATGCAAACCCGCTAGGCGATTTCGAAGACGCCACCTTAAAAATAACCACCGTTAAAAATTCAAACGCGCTAACTAATGCCGCCGTTAAAATTCGTAAAACCTACAGCGCTTTTTTCTATCCTGAAGGTTTACCGCTCGGCTTTGCTGATGGTTCCCTACTGAGTGCTAACGGAAATTACTATCTTATCTCAGACGGGATGGCTCATCAATTCATTTCTGTTTCAGCCCTAACTCAACTCGGTTTTACGGAAGTAACTTTTTTAAAAATTTCGCCAGAAGATTTAAGGTTTAATCCCAAGGGCGCAGATATTGCCAATGCCAAAACTTATCCCGATGCTACTTTAATTGCTACTGGCGGGAAATATTATCAGTTTAAAACTGGCCAGCTCTTGCCCTTTCTTAGCGAAAAAGCTTTTCTTTCAAGATACCCCGCCACCCAAGCAATCCCCAAAGACGAAAATTTCCTAAAAGATAAAACTATTTCCGAAAACGCTATTGGCTTTGCGGATGGAACCTTAGTCTCTAATGATCAATCGGTTTTTATTCTGACTGGTGGTAAAAGTTATCCGTTTGCTGATTCGGCTACTTTTGTGGCGATGGGCTTTGATTGGAAAGATGTCCTGCCAGTTACCGCTGCCGAAATTAATACCTACGCTAGACAAAAACAATTCACCGTTAACCAACTTCACCCGAACGGAACGCTCTTCCTTGATGAGCAAACAAAAAATTATTTCCTGCTCGAAGAAGGGATTAGACGCCTGATCAGCAGTCCACTAGTGGCGCATACTTATTCTAAAAATTTGCCAATTCTCGTCAATTCTCAAAGTCTCGAAAAAAGTATTTCTTGCCAATTAACAAAAACTCCGCTAACTTTTCGCACTTTCGGTTGCGAACTTAATTTAAGTCCGCTTAAAGATTTTCCCGGCAATGATTATCAATTCGAAATAACTTTTCCAAACGACGTTAATCTCCTGACAGCCCATACAATTTTTTATACTAAATTTGGCCAAGCTAGCACCCTAACTTCTTTATCGCTGATTAAAACTCGCCTCCAAAACAATTATGTCAAAAATTAAGTTCTACGCCGAAAAAATTAAACAAACCATCCAAGCTCTGCGAAAAATGCTTGCTAGTAAGAATTTTCTAACCCTGGCTTATAAACTTCTGCATGACGCCCTTCATATTCTGCTCTTTGCTTTTACGCTAATTTTAATTGCGGAAAGCTTGCTCCCAGGAATTATTACTGCCCACGTAGGTTTAGCAAAGTTAGTGATTTTACTGCTGCTTACTTTTATGGGTATCCTCTCGCTTGGCAAAAAACTCGAGCTGACTTACCCGAAAAAAAACAGCCTGCATAAAAGCAAGCTCCTACCAATTCCAATTATTATTTTATTTTTACTCATCGGAAATTCTCTCCTCGGTCTAGCGCTCTGGGAAAATATCCTCATCACAATCACTACGCTCTTTATTTTAATTCTTTTTTATCAGTTGCTGGTTACAGAAAGGAAATAAACTCCAACGTTTCCTGTGCGCATTTTTCCCAAGAAAATTTCTGGACTTGCCGAAGGCCTGCGGCAATCATTTGCGCTCTTAGGGCTTCGTCACTTAAAACCCTGGCTACGCACGCTGCGAGCTCCTGAGAGCTACTAGCGTTAAAATAGAGTGCCGCCTTGCCTCCTACTTCTGGCAAGCTAGAGTTATTGGCGATAATCGTCGGCG
>CAIPMZ010000027.1 GCA_903866285.1 uncultured bacterium | reverse complement strand
CTCTCTGTAATATTATTGTGGGTTGGCTATATAAAAACACTTATGAATATTTCATAAGTGTTTTTATATTAAAATTATAGCATTTTAACACCAGTATTAGAAATATCAACATTAATTATTCCCTGCCCTTGCATTGTTCTTGATAAGCCGGGCTAGCCTTAACAAAATTCAAAGCCTTCTCATTATAGTTGTCGCCTTTAAATTTCGGTATTGAGCTAAATACATATAATATTTGCTGAGCCTCGTCTGATGTGCGTGTTAAAACCCGGGAGTTTATTGAGTCCATTTCTTCTTGATTTAAAATGCTGGCAAAGTAGTTTTGAGTTGAAAATGCATTCGCTTCTGTCTCAAAACAACCTGTTGATCCGCCACTGTTTTGATCATTTATAAAGTCCCTAACATGAACAATTTCATGAATTAACAAGATGGCAGTCAATAAATCATCCTTTGCCTTATATTTTGGAGAAACAATAATATCAAATTTTTCCATAGATTGAGATGGAGCAAAAACAAACATGCCTTCTGCATCTGAAATATTATCTGATGATTTTGCATATTGGATATTGAGACAATTCTCAGCATCACTTACAAAGGACCCCCAAATTCGTGATCTTGCCGTATCCGCTTGAATTGAGCGTTGAGCAATTAAACTAAGTGCACGCTTAAATTCTTCTGGCATATCATAGCCAGTATTTCTTATGCAGGTAATTGGCTTTTCTTCTACGACCATTTGCCAATTATTGTCCACATAAACAAATTTCTTATAGCTTCTGGTTTCATTTTTGCTTGTACAATTTTCATCTGAACAATTAACCCTTGTCCTATCAATATAACCCGCATCTCCGTCTATCTTTGCATCATTGATAACGATTTTACTAAGAAATACTTTATCCTTAAAATAACCTTCTGCATCATTTATATAGGCATCCCTTTTTAGCCTTGCTTTAGTTTCTGGAGAATAATAACTATCGTATATTTTTCCAAATTCATGATTGTTTTCGAGTTCCAAAATTTCACTTAACCGCCCCTTTAGATCCTCGATACCTCTTTTTGCACCGGAGGGAATTGATGTGTTTTCATTTTTATAATTTATCAAAAAAGTAAGCGCTACAAACCCCAGAATAATAACTATTCCTATGATATTCCGTTTATCGCTATTAGTTCGCATTTTTTCTTGCTCATCCCTTTTTTCATTCATAAAAATATAAAAACGACTTCAATAAATTAAAGTCGCCGGGAATATTCTCTTGAGAGGACTACCCGACGGTATCCACATTCAAGAAAACACCAAAGTGTTCCAATCACGTGCGCCGAATAGCCCACTAAAGGTCATGATTGGAACAAGTTTTAGCTTGTCCTCTTTGATGCATATTTGAATGTGGATACATATATAAAATACCATCAAATGGCTTAACATACAAGTATTATTGATTTTTTACGCTTGCTAAGGTACATTAAAGGAAACATATGGCTATCTCACATGGCACAAATTATGCTCAAAAGTCTCTCAAGGATTTGATTGACCGTTTTGAGATGTCTCGAAAAATAGCAAAGGATACTCTCCAGATAATCGATAAAGGATTGTCAGAAGATATACAAAAGTACATTCAGGAAAAACATCAGGATTTTGGGATTATTTTTGCAGATATATATGAACTTTCTACAACTGCCAATGAAGAGATAACTGAAATTCTCCGAGAAATGAAATCTGGCATTAAAGAGAATCATCCGAGAAGGTTGCTAGTTTTGGGAGATGAATTTGATAGAAAAAACGAGAAAATTGGAGAAGTCTGGAGCTCTAACTCCATAAATCATAACTATGAAAATGCTAATTTTAGACAACTTGAAGATATTTATGCTGAGACAAGAGACAATATTATCACACTCTCCAATATTTATGATGCAGCGATAAGGCTAGAAGATTTTATTGGTTCAAGCGCTAGATCTAAACTTATACAGATTGAAAAGGTTTCTTTTAACGATGACACTGGATGTCTTATTGTTAATGATTTGACTGATGTTGCGATGCCTCCATTTGAAAATGAACATGACCTTTGCAGGGCTATGTTTAAAAGACCGGTCAATGAGCCAATAGATTGGTCAATTATATTTGAAGAGATAACTGGCAACGAAATTCAAGACAACAGAAAAGATGCAAAAATGATTCTCGATACCTGCAATCGCATTAACAAGCGTATAGGAAGTATTTTAGGTGGAGAAATCAAACTTTTTCTGTGGAAAAAACAAACCATCAAAAGGCTTTATTAAGGACACTCACTAGAGTCACCAGTGACTCACTTTCATAGGGAACATAATCAAGACAAATAAGTCTTGATTTTTTATTTTCTATGTTTAATAAAGTCCAAATAAAAGAATTGCAGAAACTATTTCAAGAAGAGCTTGGCATAGACATTTCTGACGAAGAAGCCTGCATCTATGCTGCGCAACTGGTTAATTTATTACGTGAAACATACAAAGAAGACAAGGATTTTAGCAGTTCTTACCCACCCTAAAAATATTGCATTACTGTTTCATTATAATAAAAAAATAATTGCGAATGTAAAAAAATATGTCGAAATCGAAATCTTTCAATATAGATGGAATTAAACACAACGAAGTCTTTCAGCCGTGCTTTACAAATGACTTACTAGGCATGAAATTCACTTCCCCAGCATGGGTAATTAAAGGCCTTGTGCCAGCTCAGGGAATTACTATAATTTCTGGGGCCCCAAAGTCATTTAAATCATGGGTAGCATTACATTTTGCACTATGCATGGCACATGGGCAAAAAGCCTTTGGACAATACCATTGCGAAAAAAATAATGTACTTATTGTTGATGAAGAAAATCATCCTCGCATTATCCAAGACAGACTTAAAAAATTAAGTGCGCCAGAAAATACAACGATTTCTTTCATATCACAGAAAAACTTTTGTATTGCAAATGATCAACACATAGAAGCTATTCTAAAGATTTGCGAGGAAAGAGCTGTAAATATAATAATACTTGATTCACTTGTTCGAATGCATGATGAGGATGAAAACAGCTCAAAAGATATGGCTGAAATTTTTGCACAGATAAAAAAACTATGTCAAAACGGAAAAACTGTTTTAGTTATTCATCATGAAAGGAAGGAAAGCGCATATGGTGGATCTGCGTCAACAAGAATGCGAGGATCATCCGATATAAGTGCTGCAATTGACTCTCAAATAGCCATAAAAAAAGACTCCAATGATAAATCAAAAATTCAAGTTGAACATGCATTATGCCGATGTGCATCCGAAACTGATCCCTTTGAAGTTAGCCTTGAGGAAAAGGAAAATAAGACCTTAGACTTTCATTATATTGGGAAGCTAGAACACAAACAAAAAGAAACCCTTCAAGATAAAGCTTCCGAACAAATTATAAAGTTATTGAAGTCATGCCCAGAAGGACTACTCCAACAAGACCTCATTAAAATATTAGTAAGCTCTGATGTAGCAGGAGAAAGGACCATTAGAACTTCCATTAAGGAGCTGGTGATAAAAGACACTATAGAACAGCTACCGGGAACAACGGGAAATGAAAAACTTATACAACTAAAAAAGGTCACCCTCGCAGTAGTATAATTGAAGCGGCAAAGTGGCAGCTATATGTAATATAGCGCCACTTTGCCGTTTCAAGTCTAATAGCTACAAAGCAGCTTGCGCGCTACTGAAAGTCAAAAATTTGCTAAAAAATGTAAAAACAAAATAATACCGCATTTAAGCCTTTATAATTTTTTGAAAACTACAAAAAACTACAAAATGCACCACATTTCTAGACCACTATAATAGCCTATTCTAGCCAAGCATAGGTAGACAAAAACACAATCCTATGGTATCATTTAAATATAAGTTCCTGTCAGTTTTAAAACTCAAGTCTGTGGAGAAAATCACAGACCATTTGTATGTTCTCCTTTATGGAGTAGGTAATCAGGGAAATCTGCTGAGAACCACAAACTACAAATGACTGACCTAAGCGGTTGGGAGATTTCATTAAGTTTTTATAACTTGATCAAATCTCTCAGTCGCTTTTTTTGTTTTTAAAAAGCATTAATCAATATAAGAAATAAACAATATGAAATATCCAAAAAAATTCCAAACAATACTAAATAAAGCCCATGATGTAACAGGAATGAAACTAAGCAAATATTGGGATGAATATGAAAAACTAAAACCAATAGCTGAAGCGCTTGTCATAGAAAAGATTGGCGGCGATCGGAAAGGATTAGTCGGTGAACCAAATTATCTCCATTCTTTCCGTGTCTTTGAAGCAGTAAGCAAGCTTCATCATTGGGATGATCCAGATTTGGAATTGTTTCTAGCTGCCCTACTTCACGACATCGTAGAGGATGGCAAAGTTTCATTTGAGGAGTTGGCTGAGATAGGGTTCTCCAAAAGAACTATTGAGCTGGTGTATCTCTGCACTCATAATATGAATATCAAAAATAAAACTGAGCGCTGGATGATTATGATAGCCCAGCTGATCGAGGCAAATGATGATGAGGCATGGTTTATAAAATTGGCTGATTTAGCGGACAATCTAGGACAATCTGAGGGCCTGCAAGAGAAGAACCGAAAATTCATGATAGAGTCCAAAGCTCCAATTATGCTGCGCTTGACCGAACATCTCGATAAGGACAATGGCTGGTATTCAGTGAAATATTATAATCATCTAAAGCAGGCATTGGAAAAAATTGCTAATAATTAAATTACAAAAAACTATGCGCGAACAAATTACTCAACCAACTAAATATTTCCTTTATGCAAGAAAATCTTCCGAGAGCGAAGATCGCCAAATGGCCTCGATCGATTCTCAGATTGAGGAATTACATAAACTTGCTCAAAGAAACAATTCTGAAATAATAGCAACATTTACCGAATCAATGTCTGCAAAAGCACCAGGAAGACCAGAATTTAATAAGATGATGGCAGGAATCGAAAAGGGTGAAGCCAATGGAATCATTTGCTGGAAAATGAATAGACTCACAAGAAACCCTATAGATAGTGGCAAAATCAGCTGGACACTCCAATCTGGAAAACTTCAACACATCTTAACCTTTGAAAGAAGCTACTATCCCGAAGACAATGTTCTTGTTATGGCAGTCGAGCAAGGAATGGCAAATCAATTCATTCGCGATCTCAGTATAGATACAAAGCGAGGGCTCAGATCAAAAGCTGAAAGTGGATGGTGTCCTGGATCTCCCCCGCTTGGATATTTGCCAGCTCCCGGAAAAAATAAGGGAGGAAAAGAAATCATAAATGATCCCGACAGATTCCACATTGTGAAAAAAGGCTTTGAACTTATCACCACAAACAAATGCACTCCGCCCGAAGCATTTAGGATGATCACATCTGAAATGGGTCTCAAAAACAAAAATGGAGGCAAAATTTCTATCAGCTCTTGGTATTACATGCTAAATAATCCACTATATTATGGTGAGTTTGAATATCCCAAAGGTAGTGGAAACTGGCACAAGGGAAAACACAATCCGATGATATCACAAGCCGATTTCTTGAAAATTCAAGCAATTCTTGGCAAAAAAGGAACAACTAGGCCTAAAACACATACTTTCACCTATACAGGCATAATGCAGTGCGGTCAGTGCAAAGCCATGATAACAGCTGAACATAAAATCAAAAGAAATAAAAATGGCAATGTTCATCTTTATACTTATTATCATTGCACAAAACGAAAGGATCCGAATTGCACTGAAAAAGTAATCGAGGAAAAAATACTTGAGACTCAAATCAGCGAATTAATAGAAACTATTAACATCCCTATCGGATTTAAGGAGTGGGCTATACGATATATGAGAAAGACTTATGCAGAAGAACTAGAGAGCGAACAGAAGCTCTGTGACAGTCAACAAAAGACTATAGCTACCATTGAACAGAAGATGAGTCGTTTAGTCGACATGAGAATTAATAACGAGCTTTCAGAGACAGAGTTTAGCATTAAAAAGAATGAATTACTCGAAGAAAAAATGCAATTAGAAAACAACCTAAAGAAAGCATCAATTTCTTCGGAAACTTGGCTTGATAAACTGGAACATGCACTTAATGTCGCAGAAGACATCCAGAAAAAATTCAAAGATGGAGATTCAAAAAAGAAAAAAATGCTAGTCTCCGATTTAGGTTCGAACCTCACCATTAAAGACAGAATGTTCAGTGTTGAAGCCGAAAATCCAATATTGCGAATCAAAAAAATCTCATCAACGTCGAGGTCAATTTCTAAGAGGTTCGAACCTGTGAATCTGGCTTTAGATAAAGAAAAACTAGAGCTTTTATACTCTAGTTCTCCAGTTATGCTCCGCGACTAGGATTCGAACCTAGAACCAATTGATTACACATTATCTTCTTGTTTCCAAAAAGGGTGGACTATATCATTCCCGTTATTTCGAAAAATAGTTCGGGATGAGGCGCTTCCCAGCCCGCTTGCGGCGGACAAGTACTCTCTTGCGAGATAGTCTCTGAACCTTCCTAGCTCTTTTCTAAAAGGCTAGGCTTGGCTGCTGATTACCATAATTCCTGCTGAGAAATTTTAGGCTTCCAGTCACCGACTTCTTTGAAAAAATCAAATATGTCGGGATCCCGTTTTATCGGGACAATTCACCTCATTCTTCACTTCCAGTTTTCGCTGGAAGGCTGCGAATATTTTATACATCTTGCGATGTCAGCAATTTGGATATCTTTCGTAAAATTAAATACGAAAATTTGTGTACCACAGTCAACTGCTCTACCATTGAGCTATCGCGGAATAATTTTTCTTAAGAACTCTTTACCACAGCCACTTTTTAGATACTTTTCTCTTTTTCTAGCTTCACTTCTGCTTCCGATTACTTCAGTGAAAACCAGTGTCCAAGGTCGGTATCCTTTAGTTGAAAAAACTTGTCCATTATTATGAGATGCTAATCTTTTTAAAACATCAGCACTCATTCCAACATACAAGCGCTTATCAACTTTACTTTGCAAAACATAAGCATGATATATGTCACACATAATAAATTTGATAATAATGAAAGATGTCTGCTCCCTGCCTGCCGGCAGGCAGGTACCATTGAGCTATCGCGGAATAAATTGTTAAGCCTCATTCTCTGGGATGCTCTCAACAGGAGAGCTATCGCGGAATAAAAAATGCTTTTTCAAGCAATGAAGCTATTATAGCAAAAGGAGCCAGTTTGGCAAGGGTCTGTATTAGAAGAGTACATCTTGGACCTCATATTGACAAAAGTATAGCAACTTGTTATACTTTTTTGTTCGAAGGTAAATAGTATTTTTGACAACTTAATAACTAATAAAGTGAGGGTACGCGAATGGAAAAGAACAAAGTATATTCAGAGATGACAGATGAGGAAATACGGGCTGTTGTAGAAAAAATTTTCCACGAAAAAATCTCCATCTATTTCAAAAGTGCTGAAGAAGCAAATAGCGCGCTGGAAGCGGCAATAAAAAAGGAACTTGGATACGAAAAAACTATCCGCGTTGTAAGCGCTCTAGTTTTTTTTAGCAAAAATACCAGTCGGTATTTCATGGCGAAGTTACTTAGCCCGCGAGGCGAAGAACTTACAATTTTATGAAATGGAATTATAAGAAATTCAAAATGCCCACCATTAGGCAGGCTTCCCCCTGCGCTGGTGGTGGACTTTCTGTTTTAGGTTCAAAACTTGGGTTTTATTGACTACCTCTCCATTCCCCACAGTCATTGAGACCTGCTTTTAAAAAAAATACCTTGACAACCTTTAACCTCAAACGACGATGAGCAACGTACTCTGGCGTATTTTTGGTAGTAGCATAACAAACCTGCTCGCAACGCTTTCTTGGCTTGCAACTGGCGGACTCGTTGCAGTAGAGGCAATTACAGTAAGGCAAGGGTCGCCAGTTTTTTGGGTTTCTTTCTTTTTGCTTATTGTGAGTGCCTTTTCTATTTGGGCTTGCATTAATGGCTTTAAAGAAGAAGAAAACAAGGCAGCTAGAAATGCTTTGCTGTTATTCTTTCCAGTTGTTTTCATTAGCTACGCTATTCTTTTCTTTTATAAGATTCCCGTCGATCAAGCCCTCGCAGGGTTGATCCTAGGGATTTCTTTCCTGATGAACTTCCTCGGAGTAATTTTAGTACTTTTAAGAAAAGTCTGCGGAAATTTATTAATGAGGATAGCAACCTTTGCTCACTATTTTACAAGCGAAAACTGCCAGCATTGAAAAATCTTTTCAGCAAGGGCGGTGGCTATTTTAGCACCGCCGTTACCTTTACAAAATAACTGCGTCCTTAAATGCCTACTCCAAGAGTATGCATTTTTTTATTTTCAAAAATAATTAAAATTAGAAAAGTAGAAACCCAGCTGCGGACATTCCTCAGCCGGGCTTCATTTACGCAACAAATTCTGAAGTTTGTTTTTTCCACAAGGAACTATAACGACCATTTAAGCTTAACAATTCTTCATGACTTCCAGATTCAATAATTTTTCCTTCATGCATGACAATAATGCGATCGAGCCCCGCGACTGTGCTTAGACGATGCGCCACTACGATGGCGGTCTGTTTGCCGATAATTTCAGGTAGGGCCTTTTGGATAATTTGTTCGCTTTCACTAACTACTTTTTATAGTTAGTCAGAAACCCAGTCAAGGACGCTCATCAACTTAGGTTCTGATGCCAAGCACCTATACAATTCGATGCTTTGCCACCTATCTGCTTGAAACTTTTACGGTCTTGACAAGAAAAATATTTTTTATAAAATATGAATTAGCCTTTCTATTTTGTAAATATCAGCAGCTACGGTTAGGTAAATTTTGAAAAAAAATTATTCCCAACGAGTATTACTAATATAGAAAAATAGGCTATACTGACTAATATGCGTAATCTACGTAATTTTATAAATTAATTTAAAAAAAACAAAACTATGCAACTAAAATCTAACTATCGCCTCTCTTTAAAAACCCTCGCTAGTCTTATCCTCTTTGCTGCCCTTTTGGGCGGAGGCCTTATTTATTTTGGTGTAAAATCAGTGACCACTGGTGTGGAAAAATATCAGCAATGGAAAACAGAAAAACATGCCAATCCCCTTGCAGCCGTAACCGACTTTTTCAAAAAAGAAGTCCCGCAAAATGTCCAACCCATTAAAGTTGTTGATGAACAATCGCAAGTAATCGAAGTCGTCAAAAAAGCTTCCCCGGCTGTTGTCAGCATTGTCGCTTCTGCGCAAGTACCCACCTTTGAAAACTACTTTGATACCCCCGCTGGCATTCCCGAAGAATTTGGTCAGTTTTTTAGTATGCCCCAACAACGTCAAAATGGCACCCAGGAACAAAAAATTGGGGCTGGCACAGGTTTTTTAGTTTCGCCAGATGGCTATCTTGTCACAAATAAGCATGTCGTCAATGAAAAAGAAGCCGATTACACTGTTTATCTAAACAACGAAAGCGAGCGAGGCGAAAAAATAAAAGCCCGCGTAGTCGCGCTAGACCCAAATAACGACTTAGCCATTTTAAAAATTGAAAAAAATAATTTACCTTTTTTGACTTTTTCCGATTCCAGTAAGCTGCAAGTTGGTCAAACGGTTATTACGATTGGCTACGCCTTAGGCGAATTCGATAATACAGTCAGCAAGGGCGTTATCTCAGGACTTGCTCGTTCAATCACTGCTGGCGGCGGCTTTGCCCGCCCAGCTGAAAGTTTAAAAAATTTAATTCAAAGTGACGCTGCCATTAACCCTGGAAATTCCGGCGGACCGATGTTGGATATCGAGGGTAATGTTATCGGAGTTAATGTCGCCATGGCTAGCGCTGAAAATATTAGCTTCGCGCTATTAGGTAATGAAGCCAAGGATGTTTTTGAGCAAGTTCGAGATACGGGCAGCATTAAAGAAAAAGCCAGTGCTTTCCTGGGTGTGCGTTATCTACCGATTAATGACGCTATTAAAAGCAGTAATAACCTACCTTATAATTATGGCGCCCTCATTAGTCGTGGCCAAAATGCGACTGCGCTTGCCGTCACGCCTGGCTCACCCGCGGACAAAGCCGGCCTTGTTGAAAACGATATTATCCTTGAACTTAACGGTCAAAAAATAACGGAGCGAACTTCGCTAATTGAGCTTATCGCTAAATATAATCCTGGCGATGAAGTCACCTTAAAAATTTACCACAAAGGTCAGGAAGCAGCCTTGAAAATAACGCTCGGGAAAAAGTAACCCTTACCTTTTTATAAAAAACAAACTTAAAATTAGGCATACGCCAGCCAAGTCATTGTCGTTGACGGCGGCTGGACAATCAAATAGTTTCCAAAAATTAAATATGAGCTAAAAAAATAACCTTCGTTCCGAAGGTTATTTTTATTGCCTCTTGCATTTTGCCTCTTGCATTTTGTATATTGTATATTGTATGTTGATTGCTACCTTCCCACCTTAGATATTGGGATTTTATTAGACCTTAGACATTAGGATTTAGACATTTTTCCTTTCTGTCTCATGTTACATGCTCCATGTTATGTGTTCCATGTTTGATGTTTAGTAGTCTTTCAACTTCTCAATACTCTTGTGCTGACGAATTTTATCCAGCGCCTTGGCTTCGATTTGACGGATACGCTCGCGGGTTACGCCAAATTCTTTGCCGACTTCTTCCAGGGTATGCGTCACGCCATCTTCCAAACCAAAACGAATTTTTAAAATCTTTTGCTCGCGCGGAGTTAGTTCACGAAGCACTTCATTAAAATGATTTTTTAGTAGTTTTCGCGAGGCAACTTGATTAGGCATTACCGTTTCTGTGTCTTCAATAAAATCGCCCAACACGCTATCGTCATCGCTATCCCCCACGGAAGTTTCCAGGGAAACTGTTTCCTGAGAAATTTTTTGGATGTGTCTAATTTTATCAACTTCAATATTCATTTCGGCGGCAATTTCCTCCGGCAAAGGTTCGCGCCCGAGTTCCTGAACTAAACGACGCGTAATTTGAGTGTATTTATTAATCGTTTCCACCATATGCACTGGAATGCGAATTGTACGTGATTGGTCAGCCAGGGCCCGTGTAATCGCTTGACGAATCCACCAGGTAGCATAAGTCGAGAACTTATAGCCCTTGCGATAATCAAATTTTTCTACGGCGCGGAAAAGCCCAATATTACCTTCTTGAATTAAATCAAGTAGGGAAAGGTTATGGGAGCGACCCACATATTTTTTCGCAATACTGACCACAAGGCGCAAATTAGCTTCAGTCAATTTCTGCTTAGCCGCTAAGTCCCCTTTTTCATTGGCTTTGGCCAGTTTCACCTCATCTTCAAATTTAAGCAACGGCACTCTTCCAATTTCGCGCAAATACATTTGCACTAAATCCGAAGAACTATCCTCCAGCGATTCGCTCAGGTTAATATCAGCATTTTTATCTTTTTTACTTTTCTCAAAAGCTTGCGATTCTTTATCGCTATCAATCTTTAACATATCATCCGAAATTACTACCTTAATTCCGGAGGTCTCTAATTTTTCATATAAATTTTCCAGCTCTTCAATATCTTCTTCGGCATCTGGCATTAGGTGAATAATCTCATCTTCCGTTACAAAACCGCGAACTTTTCCGCGCGAAATTAGTTCCGCTAAAATATCCACCTTGCCAGGCTCTTGATCTTCCATCCGTACGGGAGTTTCCTTTTTTATTTTTGGCAAAACTTTCTTTGGAAGATCTTTCTTAACTGGCTTTTTTACCACTGGCTTAGGTTGCGGAGCAGCTTTTTTGGGAACAATTTTCTTTGAATTTTTTTTAATCATTTTCATTTTTATTTTTTTTGACTGAGCTGCTTTATTAATTTTAGAACTCTTAACTTGCTTTTTCGTCTTGAGGGTAACAACTTTTTTTACCAGCTTAGCTTTCTTTTTCTGGGAAAGTAAAACAACCTTCTTAGTCATAGGCTTTTTAGCTACGACTTTCTTAGGCTTTTGCTTTAAAGCCCTTGGCTTGCTGACAGCTTTTGGCTTGACTGTTTTTTTTCTTAAAAGCTTTTTTTTCATTTTCATAATTCTTTGTAAAGATGATGAAACTAGCAATTTATCAAAAACAGCAAAAACCGGCATCATTGCCAGTGTTTGTCTTAATTATTTTCTTGGGAAAGCTTTGCAAACTCGCCCATTAACTTACCAAGCGCCTCCTTATCACCTCTTTCCTCGGCACTTTTAATTTCTTTCATGATACTATGGAGTTTGTTTTTATGCAATTCTTTTAGGTATTGCTCGATGTGTACGTTTACTAGCTGACGAAGTTCCTCGCCAGCATATTCCACCACCCCATCCTGCGAAAAACGGTATTTAGCCGCGAAATAAAGCTCGGAAAGTCGTTTCTTTTGATCTTCCGCAACTGCCTGGAGTAAGTTTTCATAGGAAAAATCAACTTGCGGGCCTTTTTCAAATAAAAATTTCAAGAGCTTATCCGCCTGCACCCAAGCGCTAGTTCCAACTTTTTCAAAAGTTTCCTTCCAAATCTCCTTCTCACTCAGGATAAGCCCCGCCAGGAGATCGCGCACTATTTCAGCCCGATTTTGGAATTTAAGGCTTTCCTTTTCGGGTTCCTTTCTGCCAGCGGTCGAAATGAAACTACTTGGGGTCAATGACTTTAGTACGTCGCTGATGACTTTTTCTTCCACGTCCAGTTGATGCGCTAGTTTCTTAATCCAATAATTTTTCTCGATTTGATTAGGCATATTGGCCACATGTGAAAGGACGCTATTGGCGATACTTCTTTTGCCTTCGGCGGTTCTTTGATCAAACTCTTTTAAAGCCTCCGCAAAAAAAGCTTCCACCGCGCCTATTGAACCAGCTACGGCTGAAAGTAAAAGTTGCGGATCTTTAAGCGCCACTTCGGCCGCGTCCTTACCTTGCGAAAGCGTCACGATTTTTACTTTGACATCTTGGCCGAAGCATAAATCCGCACTTTTCTTGGCCGCCTGACGACCAGCGCTATCCATATCAAAAAGCATTTTAACATTATCGCTATATCTTTTTAAAATCGTGACGTGTTCGCCGGTCAGCGCCGTTCCCGAAACAGCCACCGTATTAGTCAGCCCCGCTTGATGACAAGCAATCACGTCCATTTGACCTTCAACTAACAGGGTAAAATTTTTCTGTTTAATCGCCTGCTTAGCGTAAAAAAGACCATACAGCGCCTTACTCTTATGATAAACGAGCGTTTCCGGGGTATTAATATATTTAGCTTGCGATTCATCTTGCCCTGGCGCTACGCGGGCTGTATAGCCAACTACCACTCCCATCGCGTCTTGAATTGGAAACATAATTCGATCGCGAAAGCGATCATAATACCTAGGTTGTAGGTGGTAGGCTGTAGGTTGTAGGGAATCAGAAGATTTTTCCACTAGTAGTCCGGTTTTAGAAATTTCTTCGAGCGAAAAACCTCTTTCCAGTAAGAATTTTAAAATATTATCCCAGCCAGCTGGGGCAAAGCCCACGCGAAAGTTGCGAATACTATCGTCACTGATGCCACGTTCATTTAAATAGCCCAGGATTTTCTCCTTGCCCACGCCCTTCCAAAGCTGAGTTTCAAAAAACTTGGTTGCCAATTCTAAGGCCTCTAAAATTCTCTTTTTATGGTCTTTTTCCTGGGGAGCGCCTTTATATTCTTCTAGCTGCACCCCCGCTTTTTCCGCCAACATTTTCAAAGTTTCTCGAAAATCCATGCTTTCAATTTCCTGCACAAAAGTGAAAACGTCGCCCCCCTTACTACAACCAAAACAATGAAAAATCTGTTTTTCCTCATTAACCATAAAAGATGGACTTTTTTCACTATGAAAAGGACAAAGGCCTTTCCAGTTTGCCCCGCCTTTAGTTAATCTCACATATTCGCCGACCACATCGACGATATTGAGCCGCGCTTTGATTTCTTCAACATTGTTATTCATCCGGTAGTAGAAATTCGAATGGGCTTTGCCCAAAACAAGCTTCTATTGCATAAAATAGTCTTTAAAATTATTTTTTGTTTAATCTAGTAGCCAGCCAAGAATATTTTTCGAATTCTCACTACCGGATTCATATTCTAAGACTAAAGAACTTTGACCAAAAAGGCAAGCTAGCAAACAAATTTCTAAATTCTAATGTCTAAATCCTAATTTCTCGCCCAGAGGGTGATCAGCCTTTGGCTGACAATAAAATTCCAAATCCTAAATTCTAATTTTTGACATTTGGATTTTAGATTTTGTTAGCCATTGCCTGTCTGCCGACCTGTCTGCCGACCTGTCTGCCGATAGGCAGGTAGGCAGGTAGGCAGGTAGGCAGGGTTATTGTATCTTGTATCTTGTATCTTGTATCTTGTATCTTGTATCTTGGTTATTGCCCTTAGCCTCTATTGAGCCAAGTCACCGTCAATTGCAAGACTGTTGCAAAACAGACCCAAAGCAAATATGGAATTTGGATATAAGTTATCCAAGGAGCATAGGGACGGATCACGATCATCGCCCAGACTAGAGTTCCAAGAATTAAAAGGATATCAACAGCTGCCAAATAATTATTTTTGAGTCCAAATTGAAGCGAGGTGAAAGCAAAGTTGAAAATCAGATTGAGCACGAAAGGCAACGCAATCATTAGTCCAATCTCTTTTTTCCAGGTCATCAAGAAAACCTTGCCAAAAGAAATAAAAATCAGAATGTATAAAAAAGTCCACACCGGCCCAAAAAGCCAAGCCGGTGGCGACCAAGTTGGTTTTATTAGTTGCGAGTACCAAGTATAGCCATTCATAAATTTATTCTTACAAAAATTATTTCTCAAAAAAGTCCTTATGTGGTTGAATGGACATCTTGCAACCATGCCGCGCGAAGGGAGCTCAACTCCCCCTATGGGAGTTGAGCTCCCAAATAGTAAGTTGTGTTAATTTATTTTTTCTTCTTCGGCAGTGGCAACTGACTGGCAGTGATCGAAATCAATTCGCAAAGCCAGTGATGATCTTCCAGCAGGTCGCCAGCAATTTCCATCGAAGCCTTGGCGCCTTTGTAAGCATAGCCTTCTTGATAGTGGCCACCCACAAATTGCTTGCCAGCCTCGGTGATTTTGACAAAAAGGGTGTCATTGCAAATCAGCCCCACCACTTTCCCCTCGAAGTAGAGCGCGTATTCTCCAAACATTTTGCGCGCACTCACCTCGCCAAGTGAGACCAGTTGATCCAAAATATAATCGACGGTTGCTTGCTTTGTTGCCATAATTTTAAAACAAAAAGTATTGCAATAGATTCTAGAGTCTAAGCATGCGACTTTTTGCAATATCTTTTTAAAACCAAAACATTGCAATCATACCCATATGGTCTGATTTGCAATGTTGAAGAAAATTGAAAATCATATAGCAAAAATGCCTACTCCCCGATTTCTCGACAATACGCTTCGAGCCTTTTTCGGGTGTCTAAAATCGGTTTGAGGGAAACTTCTTCAACCAGGTTCTCTTCCTCACTGAAACCAAAGGGATTATCGAGATCCTTGATAAAATACAGCATATAAATCAAAATGAAACTCACAAAGGAAACGAAGAAAACACTTTCATAGAAAGGATCCATCTTAATAAAAACCAAACCAAAAACCAAAATTGAAGTAATGATTTCTACAATAGCATACCCTGTTCCCAAGAAAGAAGTTTCTCTGATCGTATGAATGCGATTGAGCATTTTGCGAATGACATTTTGTTCTTGCTTGAGACGCGCGATAAAATTCGCTTGAGTTTGACTTTCAAAAGCCAGGAAATCATCATTAAAGGCCAGCAATTTATTCATCAAGTCGGTGGTTTTTTCTTTTTTGTAAAACCAAGCCACCAATGCTTCGCTAAATTGCAACAATTTTTGCAGATATTTTTTGGCCTCCTGGCTTTTTTTGTTTTTGAAAATAATCAGACCTTCATCTGCCATAGTTTCCAAGCTAGCCGACAAATCGCCCGGCAATTTTTCACTTTCCTTGTAGTCCACCAACGTTCCCGAAATCAAAAAGCCAATCAGAAAAATATTAGCTGAGATAATCGCTGTGAAAAGTGAGTTGAGCGACAAAAATTCCCAACCAAACCAATGGGCCAAGAATTTGCACGCCACAATTGCCAACACAAACGGCCCAGTTTTGAGCGCCAATTTCCAACGCGAGGCGACTTTAAATTTTTTGAATTTATTCAAAATGAATAATGCTTTTAAGCTTTTCATAATAAATTTACATCATTCTAAAAATTAAAAAGTTTTATTTATTTCCTCTCTAGAATCTCACAAAAATAATAGTCAAATCAATAGTCTAATCTTAACAAGCCTCATCAAAATAAGCAATCTTGCTTTTAAAAAATTTGCAACTCAAACTTTATAAAGTTTGTCAATATTTGTAAACCTTATAAAGTTACCCAAAATCCATCCCAAGCTTATTTCGGCCATCTAAAAGCAAAAACAGCCATACTGATGGCTGTTTTTAGATTCTGGAAATATTTTTCGAACGAAACTAAAACCTTTTTCCCTTTTTTCACTTCTGAATTTCGTGCCAGCTGAAAAGTGACACTCCACCTAAAATCATTTAAAAATTATTCAAGACGATTAATTGGAAAACGCTCTAAACATCCAACCAAACAAGCTAAATCCTTCTTGCGCTGTTCCTAAAGAATTTTCAATTTCCAAATTAGCCTGTTCTAATATTTGAATTTGCTGAGTCAAATTTTGCGCATCGCCTTGATTGGCAAGTTGATTCTTGACTTGGTTCAGCTTTTTAATCTGCTCGCGATTTTGTTCTAATATTTTTTTAGCATTGTTTATCTCACCATAATTTGGTCCAACAAAAAATTTAGCAAAACCACTTTGACTTTGAACTTTTTGCAAGCTTGTCTCTAATTTTTCTTGATTTTGGTTTTGAGTTTGAGCGATGGCTTTAACTTGTTGACCAATTCCGCTGTTTCTATTTGCCACCTGCAAAATTTCTTGCAAAGCATCAGCTACTTTGCTTTTCCCCTGCCCTGACACAGCTGAAACTGCCTTATTTCCAGTTTGACTTCCTAGTTGTTCGCTAGTTTGAGTTTGAATTTGAATTGTCTCACCCTGATTTTTCACTTGGTTTTGATTTTTGACTTGATTTTCTGTTCCTGTTCCGTCCTGCAACTTTTGTTGTGTTTGTTGTTGAGTTTGCGTTCCTGTTCCGTCTTGCAATCCTTGGCCAGTACCTTGACTTTCTTCTTTCAATTCAGGATTAGCAACCCCCGTGCCTGACTCATGTATTCCACTGCCACTTCCTTGTCCAACACCACCTTGACCAACCGCGTAAGCGTTGCCAGCCAAAACAAAGGTTGCCATCGTTACTCCTGCCACTAAAATTTTGTTTTTCATGTTTTTTGTGTTAGTTTATTATTATTTATAAATTTAATTGCACCGTTCAAAAGCTGGAAGATGTTTTTCTTGAGATGCGTCCATCAGGTTCGTGAAAACCAACGCTATATCTTCATAGTCAGTAATCATTGGCAATAGCTTATCCTTGTATAAATTTGCATTGGCAATCTCTGCATCAACACCCGACTGACATGTTTGCTTCAGTGTTTCCTCTGCGGAAACCTTTTCAGCCCAATTGTCTTTGGGAATTTCCATTCCATATTTATCAAAAAGTGCTTTCAAAGAAGAAATGTGCTGTTCTTCTGCTCGAATAATCATCGAAAATGGTTTTACTAATCCAAATTTTTCAATGGTTTTTTCATAAAGCGCATGGGCTTTGTATTCATCATTTATAGCCTCTATCAAAGCCTCTTTTGCTTGAGTTGACAAACTTCCAGCGGGATAATCAAGGTTATTCACAGTCAAACATTCATCAGCCAGACAATTAGCCCTATTTAAATCTTGTCTCTGCCCAACTCCATTTTGATTTTGAGTGAAGTCAGATGAACTATTTTTTGAAAATGATGAAATAGTAGATAAACTGACATATCCGCCCAAAAGTCCAACGAGCAAGACAACCACGATAATTATGATAGTTTTATTTTTCATATTTTTTTAATAATAATTATTGAAACTAATTAAAACAGCTTACATCACGCTTATAACAAATATAACGAATTTAAATTTATTTGTTTTCAAAAAATATTTTTTATTCGCTAATTTGAAACCCAGCCAAGGACCGTCCTCGGTGAAACCTAGCTTGCTTACTTATTTTCTTTATTAGTTTAATTGGAGGAAAGAAGGGGGGGGGATTCGCCTTGTCATTCGACATGGCGCCGTATCGAATGATACGGCGAACCCCCGATACCATTTCTAGTATGCCACTTTTCAGTTTCAAAGCGGTGTTTTTTGATTGATGTTCGAATATTTTTTGACGAAAATCCTGAAAACTAATTTGGACTCCGCCTCCGCTGAAGCTACGGCGGACAGGTCGGCGGGGCAAACTATTTTTCTGGGGGAATGGAATTGCCCCGCCTCGGCTTTCTTCCCGCCCGCAGGAGGGGTCTGGGGAGGAATGCGGGCGGGTTTTTGAACCTTTCCTTTTTCGCTTCCGAATTTCGTGCCAGTTGAAAACTGGCGCGCCACCTAAAATTTATTTCTGAAAAACAAAAAGATGTTCGTGCATAATCAATAAAAAATTAGATTCTTTCGATTTTGTTACCCAAAAACCTGTTGCTTTACAATTAAATTGCCTTTTTATAATATCCTCTTTCAAAACAAAACCTACTTTCAAAAATCTATCCATAACCTTAAACGCAAGAGGTTGATACATTTTATTTCTGCGCGTATCTCCCATTAAAATTGCACAATATTTTCCTTTCTTTAAAACTCGAAACAACTCTTTAGCAACTTTTTCTATTTCATCCACAAAAGCGTCTATGTCATGTATTCCCGATAAATCTTCTTTAATCTTACCCTCACTGTATTTTATGATGTCCGCATATGGAGGATGAGTTAAAACAAAATCAATTTCATTATCTTTAATAAAGTTCATATCCCTTGCATCACATTTCACCACTCTTTGTTTTGCTTTATTATCAACTTCAAATTCAAGAGATTTTTTTGTTCTCTCTAACGCTTCCTCATTAACATCAATACAGGTAATGTGGCGATTTAAAATTTTTGCTTCTATTGCCGTAGTTCCTCCACCAATCATACAGTCGAGCAAGTGATCTTTTTCTTTTGAATAACGCAAAATAAGATTCCGAGCTACTTCTGGTGACCAATTTCCACGCCAATCAGATTTATGCGTAGCCCAGTTTCCTCTACGAGGAAACGCCCATACAGTTGTACATTCTAATTCAAATTCTTCGGGGTGTAGTTTAATATCTGACATATATTTACCATACGAGTTTATCTAAAATGCCAGCTTCAAGCATATTTAAGTTAAAAACATATTCATTGTGATTATATGTTTCTTCAAGAGGTCTTTTCGTCGTAAACCAACCAAGCCCATCAGTTATCCAAATAAAATCTATATTTTGATCTTTAAGTTCTGTATATAAACTTTTAAATTCTCCGCATACTGCTTTAAGTTTTGAACCACCACCGTTATAGAAATTTACCTCAAACAATTTTACTTTTTTGTTTTTAGGATTGAACACAGCAAAATCAAAACTGCGTTCTGATTTGTCGACTTTTACATCTACGCCCCACTTACTTTTTATTACAGTCGCTCGCGCTTGTGATAAGTATTCAAAACCATTTTTATTACAAAGTTCACTAACAAATGATTCCACAATTTCTTCCATTAAAGATCCTCCGCGATTCTTACGACCGTTGCTATCAAGACCGACTTCAACACCCATGACATAATCAACTAAATTTTTTATTCCATCTTTTTGAAATAAGCGAGCAAGACCACTTTTTTCTAAAAATTCGTAATACTTTTCTGAATTTTTATCTGTACCTGAAAAATCAAAGAATTCAGAATTTTTAGTGACTTTATCAAAGACCTCTAACTTATTCTCTCTAACCGCCAAAAGTACAGGCAATGCTCTTATTATGTCTGGGTTCGAGCTGTAAAGCTTTTTAAACTCATCTTTCAGGTTCTCTTTGCCCAACAGATAATTGAGTTTGTTTAAGGTAATTTCAAGATCGGAGGCATTGGCAAAAACCTTTTTCCAATTTACAAAGTAATCCCATGTTTTTATTGAGCTTTTGAAGGTTGTTATTAAATTGTTAAAATCTTTTTGCATATATTTAGTAATTAGTTACCAGTACCTCTGTAATTTTTCCTCTTTTGGAAGCATCAGAGTTAATGGCGCGACCCGCCTGTACTTTTGTAATACGAAGACCTTTTGGTTCAGAATAAATTTTGTTTATAAACGGAGTATCTGAATTTGAAAGCATAACAAAACAACCTCTTTTGTGTAATTTTACAAAGGTATCTCTCAGTTCTATTTGTTCTTTGTCTAAGAATGACTCACTTGTGTATGAAGTAAACGAAGCAGTTTTACTTACTGGATAATATGGTGGATCAAAGTAAACAAAATCTCCTTTTTTTGCCTTTTTTAATACTTCTTTATAATCTTGTTTTTTTATCTCAACATTTTTCAATGCTTTTGATGCTTTTCTAAGATTATTTTCATCGCAAATGAGAGGGTTTGTGTACTTACCAAAAGGGACATTAAATCCACCCTTACTATTCACGCGGTACATACCATTGAAACAAGTCCTATTTAGATAGATAAAACGAGAAGCAGTATTTAAATCAGAAAGTTTTTCTGGATTTTGTGACCGTACTTTTAAAAAATAATCCTTATCAAGTTTATGTTTTTTAAGTGACTTTATTAAATTTTCAACATCGATCTTGATTACATTATAAGTAACGACAAGCTCGTTATTTAAATCAGAAAGATATGCTGTTTCAGGAAGTAAATCAAAAAATACTGCACCACCGCCAACAAATGGCTCAAAATATTTTCCTGTCTTTGGGTCAAAATTTTCTGGTGGATAGAGATTCATTAAACGAAACTGCGTGAGAAGTTGTCTTTTCCCACCAACCCATTTAACAAACGGTTTTGGTTTTTCTTCTATAATACGGGAAGCATCAGATATTAAATTTTGTTTATCGGCAAGCGTAAAAACTCTTTGCGCATAAATTGCATTTATGCTGAATGTTTTTTGTAATTCTAATATTTTCTGATTATTTGTCATATTACTTATTGAAATTATAGCTTTGCTTTATAAGTTCAAATATTTCCTCTAGATTTATGTCTGGTGTTATTTTTACTTCATAATCTCCATTGCCCCAATGTCCTATTTTCTTAGGTTTTGCTAAATCTCTGGCGTGATTTTGAGGATCGTTTAAACTACCGCTTGGGATGTTCAAAAATAGTTTTAAAGAATCCTTTAGCACCACAATATCAACAAAGTTTGTTGTAAGTTTGTATGCAATATATTTCGCCTTGGCTTCTTCAATAATATTGTCATCTAGGCTAATGATCCTTTCTTTTAGTTCATCAAATATTTTTTTGACTTCTTTACTCATACCAGACAAATGATCCTCTAAAGTATACTGAATCTTTTCTTTCAACTCAGACTTATCTTTTTTAGCAAAAACTTTTGATGTAGATATTCTAACTTTTTGTTGTGTTTCTAAATCAACTACCAAAACATCATTTTCATAAATTTTATACTTGAGCAATTCAATATTCATTGGCAATAAATCTGCTGTATCTAAATCAAATTTGTTGTAGCTTTCTGCAACACATATAACTCGTGGAGAATCCCAATCTATTTGAACTGAAATTTTGTTTTTGCTAGCAAGAACTTCAAAATCCGCTTTATGATCTAATAACCAACGCAAATAAGACAATCCCTGGTTTATTACATTATCATTTTGTCCTTTTTTATATTCAATTATGACTGGCGAACCATTGTTATCAATACCAAGAGAATCAATCCGTCCTCCAAAACTTGTAGAATATTCACTAGCCAGAAAAGTGATGTTTAGAATTTCATCAAGACTGTTTTCGAATAAAATTTGAATGTCTTTTTCTAAGCCAATTTTAATTGGTGGTATTTTTTTAACAAGATTATTTTTTATTGAATATATAGCCATATAATTTTATATTATTAAATCATCAACACCAACTTCGAGCGCCTTGGCGATCTTGGTTAGAGTTTCAATGGTTGGGTTTGTATTAACGCCATTTTCAACCTTAACAATGGTGTTGAGCGACAAATCAGCAAGGCGAGCAATCTTTTCGAGAGATAGCCCTTTTTTAGCCCGTAGCTTCTTTAAGTTGTCCGCAATTTTATTGTTTGACATATCTTTCTTAATTGTATAACATTATAGTATATAGAATATAATATAAAGGTTTCTTTCTTGATACTATAATGATAACTAATTTTTATAAAAAAGTAAATGAATCTTTCTCGGTGGCGCATTTTGCTTTGCAAAATACGAAATTCGGAAGCGAAAAAGGAAAGGTTCAAAAACCCGCCCGCATTC
The DNA here is from genome assembly GCA_903866285.1 of uncultured bacterium. Classification (GTDB taxonomy): domain Bacteria; phylum Patescibacteriota; class Minisyncoccia; order Moranbacterales; family GWC2-37-73; genus CAIPMZ01. The sequence goes on along the minus strand of CAIPMZ010000027.1, from coordinate 97 downwards.
CTCCCCAGACCCCTCCTGCGGGCGGGAAGAAAGCCGAGGCGGGGCAATTCCATTCCCCCAGAAAAATAGTTTGCCCCGCCGAGTCCAAATTAGTTTT
>CAIPMZ010000026.1 GCA_903866285.1 uncultured bacterium | reverse complement strand
AGCTTAAAAGATGGTTTCAAGATAATCTTCGCATTATTGTTAGCGTTGTGATCGTGGTTGCAATCGCTGGAGGTATCTACTCATATTCAAATAGAGGAGCCTCTATCGCAACAACTACCGATTCAAAGTCTGAGCAGGAAGACAAGGCAACTGATGAACAGCTACCTGTTGAGATTTCAAAACCAGCCGAACAAGCGAAAACCAACGATAAAGCAGTGGAGACAAAAGTTTCGACCCCGGCTTCAAGCCAAGAGACTGAAAGCTCCTTTGTTGAAACTGCTGGCAAAGGGGACAGTCTAACCACCCTAGCCCGTCAAGCAACAGCCAATTATCTTGAAAAAAACCCGGATTCAGCCCTAACTAAAGAGCACAAAATCTACATCGAAGATTATCTTCGAAAGAATGCTGCCCACAGCGGAAGGATTTATACTGGGACTTCTGTTGAATTTTCAAAGGATTTAGTTCAAAAAGCTATCTCCCATTCAAAGAATCTAAACGACAAACAGCTTAAAAATCTGCAGAAATACTCTGCGAGAGTTTCTAACTTGTAGAAAATATTAGATTTGCAAAACTTAAATTAAAAACTTTGTTCTTTTTTTTTCAACTGAAATTGTTTTCGCTTGAATAACTTAAAACCCCCGCAACGCGGGGGTTTTAAGTTATTCAAAGTTATACCGAATTAACTAAATCATTATTATATTGTGACGGAGCTAAGCTCCGGGATAGCAAACTAAAACTAATTAAGTTAAATTAGCATTAGTTGCTTTAATTCATTAAAACACTGTCTCCAACGACAATTCCAAATTTATCAACAGCTCCGGCGCTTAATTCCAGGACCTGCTCAGCATCCGCGGGAGGATTCATGGTTCCAGGAAAACTCGGCGGGATATTTTTTTCGATAAAAACAACTTTATCCTCCATGATCCATAAGAGATCCAAAGCAAAGCGCATGTCCTTCATCCAAAAAGAATACCGGTTAGGGCTATCGAAAACAAATAACATCCCACAGTCAGTGCAAATTGACTTTCGCCCTCCGAGACCTCGCTGTTTATCATTATCAGTAGCAACTATTTCAGCCTTAAAAACGTGTCCGCGGATTGAAATTGTTTTTTGACTACTGGCAATATCTAAATTATGCCAAATAAAAAAGCCACTTATTAAAATAGATAAACCAACAATAAAAAGCGTTTTTAAAATACTTTCTTTAGACATTTTGTTTTTTTCGAATTAAAAAATAACCAAAAATCATCGCAGCGACAATAACAAGAAAAATCAGTAGCTTCCCTTTCGCGCCCACGTTTAAGGAAATAATGGCGATCAGGCCAGTAACTAACCAATAGAAAAAACAGATTTTTCGCTGCGACCAACCGAGCTCAAGCAAGCGATAGTGCAAATGGCGCTGATCAGGACTAAAAACACTGCTACGGGACTCTAGACGCTCAAAAATGACCCACAGCGCGTCAATAACCGGAATAGCTAAAACAAGCAAGGTTGTCGCTATTTTAGCCCCAGCAAATAAGGCTAGGATGGCCAAGATAAAGCCCATAAAGACGCTGCCGCTGGTTCCAGCCAAGATCTTTGCAGGATTAAAATTAAAGACTAAAAAGGCTAGCATTGAGCCAAGCAAGGCCATCGCAATAATCCCAACCGGGGGTTGGTTAACCTCTGGTCGCAGACTCACAAAAAAAATTGCCAAAGCCCCGATAGCGGTAATGCCACCGCTGACGCCGTCAATCCCATCCACCCAGTTCATCGCGTTAATTATCAATAAAATCCAACCAATAACTAAGCCGAAACTAAGTATAAAACCAAGTTTATTTGCAAACAAAAAAATTCCGCCGAAAGGATTAGTAACATACTCCAGCCGAATACCTGACCAAAAAATAACTAACGCAATTACTACCTGAAAAACGAGTTGCTTTTGCCAAGAAAGTTGCCAAAGATCATCCAGTGTTCCAAAAAGTAAAATCCCACCACCTAGGAGCAGCACCCAAAACAACTGGTTTGAAATTACTAAATTACTATCCAGGAGCAACGTCGACGCGAAAGCTAAGATTATCGCCACTCCCCCAAAACGTAAAATCCCTGGACGGTGAATGTGCCGAGCAGCTGTTCGACTATTTTTATCAGAAAAATCCTTATTTTTAAACACGTCTATTAACCCAATCAAAAAAATACTTGCCAGCAAAAAAGAAATGAGAAAGGGAGTTAAAAAAAGATTGTTGAGCATAGAAAATTAATTCCTAGGGACTAAGTCCCCATTTGGGGACTTAGTCCCTAGGAATT
>CAIPMZ010000025.1 GCA_903866285.1 uncultured bacterium | reverse complement strand
AAGTTTGCCTATGAAAAAAGCGACAATGAATATGCCACTTTAATGCAAGTAAAAAAGAAAGAATTGTTTAATAATTTTAAAAAATAGGTCTATTTAGGAAAATCGCCCTTTAAGCTCATAAGAGGATTGGAATATACTGGGAAATTATTCCACCTGCCACAATCAATTGCAGCGCTATAGTATAACTAAAAAAATTAATATTTAATATCCTGCGTTAAAGTTTTATAATTTTCTCCCTGCGCGTATTTTTCCATTTTACTAGAACCATCAGGAAGAAAAATTCCAGCGAAGCTATCAATCCCACTAACAATAATTGGCAGGCCAGCTTGGATTGATTCAATCCGATATAGATTACTACTTAAATAATAAAATTGAGCCTGACCAGTTGAGAGCCAATTATTACTAACCGGATTAATAATAAGCTCGGCGCCCATTTTTCTATAATCAGTCAGCATGCTAGCGTAATAACCTTCTACGCAAATAAGCGTTCCGATTTTAAGTTTAAGTTCTCCATCTCCTTGCAATAATTTTGCCCTCCCAACTTCGTAAGAATTTTCGGGATCAAACAAAGCGTAATTTTGCATTACTGGATCTTCTTTTAAAAAGTCATAGAAAGGTGGACGCCAAGTATAAGGCCAATATTCTCCAAAAAGAACTAGCTTATTTTTATCATATTGATCAATAATGTCACCCCTTTTGTTAAACAAGAGGGCTGTATTGTAAATTTTACCCGCTCTGCCGAGTCGAAAAGTACTCACAATATAAGTAGCTTGTGAATTAAACGCTTTGATTGTTTCCGAAGCTTGAGCTAAATCAAATGCCTGATTAAAAGGCTTTACAAAAAGTTCCTCCGGCAAGACCAATAAATCAGTTTTTAAACTAGCCCAAGCTAAAATCATTGCGCTTAAGTCTGATTCATTTTGCGAAGAGCTTTTTACGGAAACAGCGGTTACGTTCAAATGCCGGTTAGCCTGAGTTTGCTTTCCAGCGTTATTCCTTAAAGCATCATCCGCAAGCCACCAGGCGCCTAAAAAGAAAACACCCAGGCTAATTAAAGCTAAGATTAAAAAAATCTTTTTACTTGCTAAAGTTTTCCAATTCAACCAACCCACGAGAAAAAAACTGTTCACCAGGATTACAAAAAATTCTAAAGCAAGAATACCCCCATATTTTGCCAAACCCGCAAAAGGACTAGCTCCCAATAAATTACCGGCAGTCAATATATAAGTTGGCAAAGCGGAATATTGAGCTTCTAAAAGATCGAAGCATAAAAATGCTACTGGAACATAAATTATTTTGGCGAACTTATATTTAAAAAATACTTTATTTAAAATAAAGATGATCGGGGCTAAACCTAAAAAAATCAGCCAGGAAGACGTCCACATTAATAGCTCAAAAGCGTAAAAAGCGCTTCCAGCTGAAAAAAGCGCCCTAAATAAAAACGTGCCCCAAAAGATTTTACCAAATTCCTCCTCCCTAACTAAAAAATAAAAAAATGGAAGCAAGAAAATAAAACCTAAAAAATAAAATTTCAAAGGTAAGAACGCTATAATTCCGAGAATGGAAGAAGCTATCGCAAATAACATTTGATTGTTTATTTATTTTTTAAAGCGCATATGAAATCAATTTAATTTATATCAGCTAATCATTCGGAGTTGAGCCTCTATTGGAAAGGCTCAACCCCCTTACAATCGGGGCAGTATTTTAATCGATTTAATATTTTAATTAAAAACTAAAGGTTAAGTAGTTTTTAGCGCTCCATTTTTCGCCGAATAAAAGCGGGGATTTCTAATTCATCCTCGTCTTCAGCACCCTTAGTTTCAATGTTAGTCATATTTGGTCTAGGTTGAATTTTTTCTTCAATAATCATGTCTGGCTTTAGAATTTTTTTAATGGGAAAAGTTGTTTGTCTAAATTCTTCTTCCTCTTTTTCAACTTCCACCGCCTCAGGCTTACTGGCCGTAGGATTATTATAAATATTAGTAACTGGAGCAGGCGCAGGCGCAGTTAAATTAACCCGACGCACTAAAGGATTAGTCTGAATTTTTTCAGCGTCAAAACCCGTCGCGACGACGGTAATAATAATTTCACCTTTTTTAACCTGGTCATCAATCACAGCCCCAAAAATAACTTTAGCGTTTGGATCAATACTTTCGGTAATCACATTAGCAGCTTCATTAATTTCCAACATCCCTAAATCACTTGAACCGGAAATATTAAAGAGCACGCCCTTGGCACCATCAATCGAAATTTCTAGCAGCGGGCTATTGATTGCAGCCTTGGCGGCTTCGGTTGCTCGGTTATCCCCAGAAGCGATTCCGATTCCCATCAGAGCGCTTCCACTGTCAGCCATGATGGCGCGAACATCAGCAAAGTCGACGTTAACAATTCCGGGTTTCGTAATTAAATCAGAAATGCCCTGCACGCCCTGCCTCAAGACATCATCGACAATTTTAAACGCATTAATTAACGTAGTTTTACGATCAATAATCGAAAGTAGTTTATCATTCGGAATCGTGATTAAGGAATCAACGCGATCTTTTAAATTTTGCAAAGCTTCTTCACCAATCGAGCGACGTTGGGCACCTTCAAAAGAAAAAGGTTTTGTCACCACCGCCACCGTGAGCGCTCCAAGTTCTTTCGCGGTTTCAGCCACGACTGGGGCAGCTCCAGATCCAGTTCCCCCTCCAAGCCCGCAAGTTACAAAGACCATATCAGCACCCTTCAGGACATCTTGAATTTCATCGCGATTTTCTTCCGCAGCTTGCCTTCCGATTTCAGGATTCATCCCAGCCCCAAGACCCTTGGAAAGATTTTTTCCAATGTGAACTTTTTCTCCAGCCTTAGAATGATGGAGTGCTTGCGCATCAGTATTAATCGCCACAAACTCAACGCCTTTAATTTTGGCATCAATCATTCGACTAATCGCATTATTTCCACCACCGCCAACTCCAACAACTTTAATTCTAGCAAATGTTTCGATATCCAGTTTAATTTCTGCCATACTTTTTCAGTCTTCAATTAAAAAAAATTATTTTTCTGAAATTACACCCATTTTGTTTTGTTTTTTTTATTTTTGTATTGAAACTGAAAAATCCAACTTAACTTAAACTATTTAAACTGCTTAATTTAGCGTTTTTCTTAGTACTTAAATCTATCATATTTCTAAATCGGATGTCAAGCGACTTTTTTAGTTTTTTCAGGGCATTTTAAGCCTACCTTAAGGCAAAAATCGTTGAAGCCAGCCCGTCACTTTATCCACAGCGTCACCAGTTGGACGAGAAAACATCTTAAAAGCTTTAATATTGCTTAAACCGACTCTTTTTTCCTCTGGCTGCTTTCCACCCCATAAAATTAAACCAGCCGCTGTTGCAAATAAGGGATCATCCACTTTGTCCAAGATACCACCGAAGCCCAAAGGAAAACCAACCTGAATTGGCAAGCCTAAAACGTCTTTCGCCAACTCGGCAATGTTTGCCATTTTTGCCCCACCACCAACTAAAACTGCCCCTGCTGGCAAGAGTCCAGCTTTACCTATTAATTTTAATTCTTTTTGGACCAAGGAAAAAATTTCTTCCAACCTGGCTTCAATAATCTCCGCGACGTGGTAACGAGAAATAACATCATCTTCTTTCGAATCCAACTGGGCCAAATCAATTCCATCGTCCTTACTAACTCCACTAGCTAGCGCACTACCGTATTCAAGTTTAATCCGCTCAGCCACTTCCACTGAAGTTCGCAGGCCAATCGCGATATCATTCGTAATATGTCCTGCGCCCACTGGTAGAATATTTGTATGCAGCAACTCGCCCTCTTCGTAAACTGCGAGGGAAGTTGTCCCACCTCCAATATTTATCATCACCACCCCTAGTTCTTTTTGCTTTTTAGTTAAAACCGATTCGGCCGCGGCCAAAGGTTCTAAGACTAAATCGCTAATCTCAATGCCTGATTGATAAGCCGCCTTACTGATATTTTTTACTTGCAAACTAGAACTTTCAATAACTAGGGCCTCTACTTCTAATCTAACGCCTTTCATCCCTAGCGGATCTTTTAAATTATCTTGATCATCGAGGCGATATTTTTTAGCAATCACATGGACAATTTCCTTATTAGCGGGAAGTTGAATAATTTGAGCCTCGCCAATAACTCGGTTAATATCATCCTCAGAAACTTCCCCATCCGCGCGTCCAATCGCAATAACCCCCTTTGAACTAGCGAAGCCAATATCCGAGCCGCCAATATTAAAAATAGCTTGCTTGATTGGAAAACCCGCCATCCGTTCCGCGCCCTCAACTGCTTCATTGATGGTTTTGGCGACATCTTCGACGTTAATAATAACCCCGCGCCGAATTCCAATTGAGGGAGTAACATTAACCCCAACAATCCGAAGTTGTTGCTCACCCCTAATTTGTTGCGCGATAACTGTGCGCGTATTTGAGGTACCAATATCAATACCCGCAATAATAAAATCTTTAGCCATATTTTAAATCAAAAAAATTCAGGCAACATTTTTATTGTTTAGGGCCTGTTCCTAATCAATTATACACGAATTTACACTTTATCGCAAAAAATATGGATAAAAAATTATCACTCCCACCACAACCGCTGCCACCGCCGAAATTAAAACTGCGCCAGCCATTAAATCTTTAATTAAATGGGCGTAAGGATGAATGCGTGGCTTTAAGATATCCACAATTCTTTCCATAACAGTATTGACTAGTTCCGCAACCAGCACCCACATGATCATTAAGATTAAAATAATTGCTTCCCAGCTTTTAACTTTAAAAAGAAAAATTAAAATTAAAACTAGGGTTGCAAGCAAAAGTTCAATCCGAAAATTTTTTTCATGCGCTACCGCGTAAGTTAAGCCGTCAATAGCGTGCCGCAGACTTCTGCGAAAATCTTTTAATCTATCATTCATAGCTTTTTCAGTTAAAATTTATATTTTCCCCGCCCAGGCAAGTTCCTTGGCAACTGCGCGCTGCAAAGCAAACATTTTCTCACCATGCCTAAAGCCTAGCAAGTGAAGTATACCATGAGAAACAATATAGGTCATGGCGTAGTCAAAAGTTTCGCCATCTTCCAACGCATTTTTCTTCACATAAGCCGGACAAATAATTAATTCGCCTAAAAAAGTTTCGCTTCCCTGAGTTTTTAAATTCTCCAAAAGCAACGCTTGCCTTCCTTCATATTCCGCAAAAGAAAGCACATCAGTGGCGGCATTTTTCTTGCGATACTGCCTATTTAAAGTTTTAATTTCCTCTTCAGACACCAAGGCCAAACTAAGTTCGAATTTTTTCCCTTCAAAAGATTCGCCCAAAGCCAAAACAACTGTTTTTTCAAAAACAGTTTCAATTTTCTACTTGGAAATTTTTTCTTTAGTTTT
>CAIPMZ010000024.1 GCA_903866285.1 uncultured bacterium | reverse complement strand
GGATAATTTTTTTGTTTTTTTGTTTGGGTATTTCTTTGCTGGGTTGGTTTGATTTTTGGAGCGTGGTAAGCTTGGATAGGATTTCTGTAATAAATTAGTCAAAATTTAAAATAAATGAAAATTCAAAAGGATAAGTTGATTATAATGACCACGGTGTTTATAGATGTTGTGGGCTTAGGGATCATTATTCCGGTGCTACCTTTTTATGTGGAAAGTTTTGGGGTTTCTTCTTTTATTGTAAATTTGCTTTTTTCGGTGTTTGCGCTTTTTTCTTTTGTGAGCGGGCCTTTTCTGGGGGCGCTATCGGATCGGATTGGACGCAGGCCGGTTTTAATTTTAAGTATTGCTAGCACGGCGCTGGGCTGGTTTGTCTTTGCTTCGGCTAACGCCGTGTGGGTCTTATTTTTAGGGCGGATTATTGATGGCGCGGCCGCGGGAAATTTTCCGATTGCCCAAAGTTATTTGGTGGATATTGCTAAAGATGAAAAGGAACGGACGACTAATTTGGGAATTATTGGGGCAGTTTTCGGGGTTGGATTTATCATTGGACCATTTTTAGGTGCGATGCTCAGCACTATTTCGCCGGCTTTTCCGTTTTGGTTTGTAGGGGCCTTGGCTTTGCTGAATATGGTTGGCGCCTTTTTCTTTTTACCGGAAACTCATCACAACCGAACCGTGTCTGAGCAGAAAATTGAAATTAACCCCTTCCTGCCTTTGCTTCGGGCAGCTAAGGATAAAACTTTACGCTTGCGATATTTTGCATTCTTTCTTTATGGAACTGCTTTTGCCCTGATGAATGGAATCTTTTCGCTTTTCGTAAAAGAACTTTTTGGTTGGTCGGCTTCGGTCATTGGTTATCTTTTTGCTGGGATGGGAATTATTTTAGTTTTTAATCAAACTATTTTTTTAAAAAAGATTTGGCTTAAATATTTTACGGAAAAACAATTAGAAGTTTGGTTTTTTCCAGTCATGGCGGGAAGCTTTCTGTTGATGGATTTGAAGAATCCAACCTTATTTATTTTGGGTATCATTTTAATTACTTTTTCTCAATCAACTTTGCGGGTGGTTCTTTCAAGCGCGATTGCTAAGGCTGGTGGAGCCAATCGTCGAGGAGAAGTGATGGGCACAGCCGCTTCAATCATTGCCGCTTCGATGATCATTGGACCACTCGTGGGCGGAGCCTTGTTTGTCAGAAATTTGCATTGGCCATTTTTACTGAGCGCCGTTTTACTGCTGGTGGCTTTTTGGCTAGCTAAAAAATGTTGCGAGAATGAAAAAATTTCTCAGCCGGAAAAAGTCGAAGTGATGGGTTGAAAGAGAAAGAGAGTAAGGGGAATAAAGGGAGAAAAAGGGAGAAAAAGGAATAAAGGGAAAAAGGGGAATAAAAAGGGTTTTAAGAGGGGCAGAGTGAGAATGGGAAATAAAAAAAAGGGGGGGGACTAAAAATGGGTAGATGAAAAGGGTAAAAAAGGGGGGGGGATAATGGGGTTTTAAAAGGGGCATGGGTGAGAAGGGGAAATAAAAAAGGGTGTAAAAGGGCGTAATGAGAAATAAAGGGAAGAATAGAAAGAGAAAAAAGGGGAATAAAAAAATATGATTGAAGTTGAAAAAAAGTTTCAATTAAATAAGATTGAGTTAAAAAAACTGCTGGAAGGGGCAGAGTTTTTAGGTGAGCAAACTTTTAGGGATCTTTACTACGACACTGCTGATTTTACGCTTTCGAAAAATGATATTTGGCTGCGAAAACGGGGGGAGCAGTTTCAACTGAAATTGCCAGTAGCCGGAAATGACAGCCTGCAAACCCAAACAACCCAATATCAAGAAATTGAGGGCGAGGAGAAAATTCGCGAAATTTTTGCAATCCCACCAATTGCTGATTTCGAAATGGATATTGAAAAATTTGGTTATGGTATTTTTTGCGACCTTACAACCATTCGAAAAAAATATCAGCAAGCAGGGTTTACAATCGACTTAGACCAAGTGGTTTCGAATTTAGTTGGTGAACAAGATTTTTCTTATCAAATTATTGAAGTGGAACTGATGGTTGAAAGTCAGGCTGAAATTGCAAGCGCGGCTGAGCAAATTAGCGCCTTCGCTGAAAAAAATAAATTCGGCGGGGAAAAAGTGCAAGGTAAAGTTTTAGCATATCTTTTTCAAAAAAAGCCAAAACATTATAAGGGGATTAAGGGGGGAGAAAGGGAGTAAAGGGAGGGGGGGCGGTTAGGGATGTCAGGGAGGCTAGGGTGAAAGGCGTTGGGTTTTTTAGGGAGTTGGGGGATTTTGGGAGGTTAGTGGAAAAGGCGCTGGGGGCGGTTAGGGGAAAAAGCGTTGGGAGGTTGGGGTTTTTAGAGGGGGGTACAAGAAAATTTATAATGTCTAATTTCTAATGTCTAAATAGAATGCGGGGTGCGGGTTTAAGTTTTAATTTAAAATTAGGAAATTAGGAATTGATTTAAAATTTCAAATTTCAAATTTCAAATTATTCCATCGGGGTGGTTGGTTGGGGTTTTTGGGGAGGTTATTTTTTTCCGTGGTCTCGCTTGGCGATGACGACGGCGTAAACTTCTTTGGCGCCAGCTTCTTTGAGGATGCGGGCGCATTCGAAGATGGTGGAGCCAGTGGTGGTAATATCATCGACCAAGAGAATTCTTTGGGCTTTTATTTTAGCTGGATCGGTAACCGTAAAAGCGTCGCGGACATTTTGATGGCGCTGGGTGTGATTTTTAAGACTCATTTGGGGGAGCGTGTAGCGCTGACGAATTAGGAGGTTATCGGCTAACGCTAAATCAAGGCCGGGTAAAAGTTTTTCGGCAAGATTCTTTGCAAGTAGCCAGGACTGATTAAAGCCACGCCAACGCAATCGGCGGGGATGAAGGGGGATTGGCAGAATTAAATCCGGCAGCGGCAACTCATAACTTCGGAGAGCTTTTAAGCTAAGCTGCGAAAGCGGCTCGGCTAAAGTTTCTAGGAAGCGATATTTAAAAAGGTGAACCGCTTTAGAAACTAACGGTTCTTGGTAACTGGTTGCCACGAGCAGTCCAGCTAAGGGCGATTTATTTTTACAAGCAAAACAGCTGCGTCCATCGGGCGTAATTATTTTTTCGCAGTGGGGGCAAAATTGTTGGTCGCGCAGTTTTATTTTTTTTAAACAACTAGCGCAAAGCCAACAGTCTTCAGCCTGGCAGCCAAGACAATGAATAGGAAAAAGAACATCAAGTAGGAAGAATTTAATTTTTTGAAAGTAAGAAGTCGTTTTATCCACAACAATAATAAGTTACGGGTGTGCAAGTCCATGAACATAATTAACACTTGGGTTAGTTGAAATTATTGGTTAATTTTCGATCAATTTGAGCCATAAGCTGTTCAATTTCTTCTTT
>CAIPMZ010000023.1 GCA_903866285.1 uncultured bacterium | reverse complement strand
GAAGTTTACCCCGTGGCAAATGCCACTGGGGCTAAAACCTAGTTACACTACTCTTTCCACCTCATCCAGCGTGGTTTCGCCTTCGAGGACTTTGAGCATCCCATCTTGCTCCATCGTGAGCATGCCGTTTTCGACGGCTTTGTCGCGAATTTGAGAAGCTGAGGCGCCAGCAATTATGAGTTCTTCAATTTCACGATCAACCACTAAAATTTCGCTAATCGTCGTGCGTCCTTTATAACCAAGTTGTTTGCAGTGCTCGCAACCCTTGGGCTCAAAAATAAAATCTGGCGCCAGGACGGTTACTTCGGCTTTAGGTGAGATGCCGGCTAAAACTTTTTCGAGACTGCTTTTTTCCGCGGGCGTCGTTGGGCGCTTTGTTTTACAAACGCAAAGTTTACGTACGAGGCGTTGGGCCATGAGCGCGTTAAGGGCAGTGGCCAGATCATCGCTCCGCACGTTCATATTAGCTAAGCGGGAAATTGAACCAGCAGCGTCGTTAGTGTGCAAAGTCGAAAGAATGCTGTGGCCTGTTAGTGCCGCCTGAATGGCGACGTTAGCCGTTTCTTCATCGCGAATTTCCCCAATCATCACAATATCGGGATTTTGACGCAGGAGCGAGCGCAGGGCCGTCCCAAAAGTATAACCATCTTTTTCGTTAACTGGGGTTTGCAAAATTCCTTCGAGTTGATATTCAATCGGGTCTTCAACGCTGATAATTTTTACTTCTGGCTTATTTAAGATTTTTAAAATGCTGTATAGGGTCGTCGTTTTTCCGGAGCCAGTTGGACCAGTGTTAAGGAAAACGCCGTGCGGTTTTTTAGTTTCTTTTAAAATCTTAGCTAAATTTTGCTCGCGAATCCCTAATTTATTAAGATCAAGTTCTACGGAGGATTTATTTAAAACGCGCATGACGACGGTTTCGCCGTAGCCACCGAGGATAACTGAAACGCGCACGTCGATTTTTGTTTCGGTAATATTTTCAAAAGGCGCTTCTAGGGCAAGCGAAAAACGTCCGTCCACGACGCCGCCGCGCACTTCGCTAGCAAAGCCGCTCAAGAATTTTATTTCACCTAAAATACTAGGATATTCAGTTAGCGGTACTTCGGCAATCGTTTGCAGGATCCCGTCAATGCGAAAACGAATTTTAACATCTTTTTCTTCTGGTTCTAGGTGAATATCCCCAACTTCCAGCAGAAGACTACTAGCAAAAACGTACCTGGCGACATCTTTCGAGTTACTGGCTTTAATTAAATTTCCCAGCGTTTCAATAGAGGTCATATTTTTAAAAACCAAGTCTAAATCTTCGCGCGTTAAATTAACTGCGCGCGAAAGTGAAGATTCCATCAGCTTTTCGTAAATATCTTCCAAAAATTCCGTCTGCCCAGTGGCGCGCCAAACCTCTTCCATCGAAGTTAGCCCATTTAGCGCTTTAATAATACCATCTTGAGTCATCGTAATCATGCCGTCCTCTAAAGCAGCTTGCGTAATTTCGCGTTCACTGCCCATTTCTAAAATTAATTTTTCGATACTTTCATTAATCGTTAGTACTTCGAAAATTCCCATACGACCGCTAAAACCGAGGTGATGACACTGGTCGCAACCAACCGGGCGATACAGCGCGCTGACCTCTTTCGGAATCTCAATTTTAGCTTTCGGCGAAATAATAGCCAGAATTTTTTTGATTGAGCTAATAGTTTCTTTGGCTGGTTCATAACTTTCGCGACAATGCACACAAAGTTTTCGCACGAGACGTTGGGCAATAAAAACGTTCATCGAAGGCGCAATTAAGTTTGGCTTGACGCCCAATTCAATAAAACGCGGGATCGAGGCAGGCGCGGAATTAGTGTGCAAGGTTGAAAGGACGAGATGCCCAGTCAGCGCAGCGTTAATCGCAATATCCGAAGTTTCTTCGTCGCGAATTTCGCCAACTAGAATCACATCCGGATCTTGACGCACGATAGCGCGCAAACCTTCCGCAAAAGTATAATTGCGATCTTTAGCTACTTGCGTCTGGGAAATATTTTTAATTTCGTATTCAATCGGATCTTCGATCGTAATTATTTTAATGCCTGGCGTATTTAATTTATTAACTAAAGCGTAAAGTGTCGTCGTTTTCCCGGAGCCAGTTGGGCCGGTCGTTAAAATCATACCGTGGGGCTTAGCTAATTCTTTTTGGACGCGTTCGTAAGCTAGGCCTTGTAAACCTAAATCTTCCACTGACAGCAAAGTGTCGGACTGACTTAAAAGGCGCATCACGACTGATTCGCCGTAATTACCCGGAATAATATTTGTGCGGACGTTAATTTTTCCGCTAGCCGTTTCGATGGCAAAATGACCGTCTTGAGAAATATCGCGAATATTTATTTTCATCTTGCTCATCATCTTAAGGCGCGACAAGATAAAACGATAAACTTCCGTCGGAAAATTACCAATGTCTTGCAAAATACCGTCAATCCGAAAACGCATGCGAACTTCTTGCTCCTGCGGTTCGAAATGGATATCACTGGCTTTCATTTTTACCGCGCCAGCCATAATGATAGAGATAACTTGGGTGGTTGGAATTTCTTTAATCCGTTTTTTTAAATCTAGCAGGCTTCCGAATTCTGCTTCGAACTTTTCAAGGTCGTTTCCGCTTAGCGAAACCTGCATCGCTTCGAGGTTTTCCAGTAGTGGGACGTCGCGGTATCTTTTCCAAATTCTCGCCAAAGCTGATTGGGAAATAACATACAACGTGACACTCCAACCATTTTCATTTTTTAATTTTTCAAGATATAAAAGGGTTTCCTCGTTAGCTGGATCAACGATTCCAATTTTAACTTCTTTGCCGTTTTTTTGGAAGACGGTTACCTTATAACGTCGGCAAGCTTCTTCGGTAATAATACTTAAATTTTCCGCGCCAACCGGAAAAATATTTAAATCAATATAGGAAATATTATAAAGGTTTGCCATTTGAGCGGCCTGCTCTTCTTCGGATTGACCGCGCATTTTCTGCAAAACCCTACCGGTTTGGACTTCTTTAGCAGAGCTACTACTATTTTTTTTATTGAGAATTTTAACCATAAGAAAAATTTATTTTTTGTTTTTAAAATGAAGCTAGTTGGTTGTACGCAAGTTATCTTTTTCAAAAACTAAGTCAGAAATTTTTACTTCGCTTGTTTACTTTTTAGAGCCCGCGTTTGACCGAAAACAATGGTCAAACGCTTAGCTCTCTGTCGCTCGCATGGCCTAAAAAGCAAACCAGTTCGTAAAAATTCAGCACCCATATTTTATTTGAAACGTGTAACTAAAAAAGCTACTAGTTTTTGTATCTTTATTTTACTCCAAGCAGGTTAAATGTGCAAAAATTCATTTAGTCAAAAATCATTTAAACATTTTAACATACCAACATGCAAGCATAACAAAAAACGCTGAGACTAATCTTCAGCGTTTAACTAAGAACTTTTTATGCTTCCTTGCTCGCAAGCAAGGTGCGGATTTTTTCGACGACTAGAATGCCGGCTTCGTTGGTGTCGTCGGCGTGACGGAGAAATTCGCAGGTGTCGCCGAGACATTTGCCTTCGAGGAGCTGGGCAATCTCTTTCATTTGATCGTTGCTACCGCCTTTAATGACGCCGCGCACTTGACCAACGACTTCGCCGTATAAAATTAGAAACATCTTTCCAGCCGAATAATTTTCTTTAATTTTATCTAAAATAAAAGGAATATCTTGGGGGTTACTTCGGCTTTGGACAAAATCTTCCAGATAAACTGGCGCCCAAACGAGTTCTAACTCGCTTTCCCATTGCAAGCGAGCCATCACGCGTCCCCAAAGTTTAAGTAAGTGCAAAGGCTGAGTTTTATAGAGGTAGCGAATAATTTTTTGTTGCTCGGCGCCTTTCGTCATCAACAGCGCCGCAACTTGCAAAGCTTTCGGCGTCGTATTTTTCTTTTGAAAACTATTGGTCTCGTCAATTAAACCCGCCAGTAAACACTGCGCAATTTTTTCATCGACCTTTTTTTCCTCAATTTTCAACAGGGCTTGCGCTAAAATTTCGCAAGTGCAGGAAGCTTTTATATCGACTAAATTAATTTGGCCAAATTGATCATTTTCCGTATGATGATCGAGATTAACGACAGGCACTTCGTAAAAAATATCCGGATTTTCTTCGTAAACTTTGCCGATAGCTTCCTTATCTGGGCAAGCCACCGTAATAACTAGGTCGTATTTAAATTTAGCTGGAATAAAAGAAAAATCCCGCGGATCAATCGAGCCTTTTTCGGGGGTAATAAAAATGCGGAGTTCATCCTCGACGCGCTCGGTTTTGACGTTGGTAATCTTATTAAATTTCGTATTAAAAGCCAGGACGAAATCGCGCGCGCCAGCCAGGCTCTCGATCATATTTTCCGGCTTTTCTAAAAAGGCAAAGCGCTCCAGCACTGGATTTGCCTGGGCTATTACGATAGTCGCTTCGATATTTTTCTTTTTTAGAAAAAAATAAATTGCCCAAGCGGAGGCGAGCGCATCGCCCGTCGCTTTTTCCGGCGTAAAAATTAGCACATTTTTAGCGCCCTCAATTACGTTTTTAAATTGTTCAATAGAATCTAAGCTCATGCTGAATGAATTGAAGTTTTAAAATTATTACATCGCGACGGAGCTCAGCTCCGTAATAGCAAACTAGAAGAGATTAAGTTGATTTCGTATTATAACCATATGTTGCGTATGAACAGGATTTAGCTCTCTTTACCTAAGTAATCTAAAGTAGCAAGCATTTTAGGCAATGTCAAATTAAGGCAGTTTTAAAAAAAACTCAACCTAGTCAAAGCTTGAGTTTTTTATAATTGCTGTTTTTAAGTTTTCTCGGATGCTATTTTTCTTTCTTTTCCTCGACAAGCCACCAGTTAAAACTAATCTCGCCAGTTACCACTTCGTCAACCGCCACTGTAAAACTATCGCCAACTATTTTAGCTTTAACATATAGCACTTGATTTTTCGTAGAACCAATTGGGGTTAAGTAAATCTTAGCACTATTAGTTACCGCCGTCGTCTTAATTTTAAGTTCTTTGCCATTGCTTTGGGAATTATCATCCAGGCCATCCTGGTTATCATCGGTCATAATGGCTGTGATACTTGCCTCACCAATCGTCGGCGCATCCTTATCCAAAACCTTAATCGTGAGCAAGCCAGTTTCAACTTCGGTCGCGGTTAGTTTTCCGCCCGCTAAATCTAAGTTCCCCAGGGTATCTTTATAAATTAATTTCGCTGGGTCTAAAATCGCAATAAATTCGGTAATCGTTTGGTTTTGAGTTTTGATTAAATCGAGTTGGGCTTGCAAATAACTAGCCGTAGTTTTTGCATCCGTTAGTTGCAATTGTAAATCAATCAGTGAAGCCGCTTGAGTCGAAAGTTGCGAATCTAAGTTTTTCGAAGCCTGAGCAATCAAGTTATCGACTTGGTCTTGGATATTGAGAGCGGCAATATTGTCCGTAACGGCTTGCGTGACTTTTTCCACCGTCAGACTTTGATTGCGGCGGGAGATGAGGATTTGAATTGAGCCAGTTGGCTCAGCGAAGTTTTGCAGCGCAATTCCAACGGTCGATTCGCCAGCGTTAGCTCTGCGCATTTCTCCCGGTTTGGAACCAGCGGTCAGACTATCCCCGACGCTGAGGCTGCCATTTTCAGTCGAAACCTTACCCTTGACTTGGCCGAGCATGCCGATGATAGCGTAATGGGTTGGATCTTTTTCCTGATCGGCAGTTTTATTTCCGATAATGGATGGCTTGGAAGAAACGATCCCCATAAGGTTATTATCCCCATTGTTCTGGCAACGCTTGACGCCGTTTTCGGTAGTTAGGTCAATGCAAACCGCTTCGCCTGGT
This sequence comes from uncultured bacterium, assembly GCA_903866285.1. Classification (GTDB taxonomy): domain Bacteria; phylum Patescibacteriota; class Minisyncoccia; order Moranbacterales; family GWC2-37-73; genus CAIPMZ01. The sequence goes on along the minus strand of CAIPMZ010000023.1, from coordinate 2,657 downwards.
TGGAGGTTAGCGTCTTTCGTATAGAAATATTCCGCATAGTCGGCGCCAGTTCCAGTATACGCCCCATCCGCAAAAACCAGCCCATCAGCCTGAACTCGGAAAACTGGGTCATCGTCATAAACCACGTCACTGCGAAGTAGCAACACATCCTTTCCAGGAAGGGCTGCATTAGAATTAATTTCGAGGGAGACTGTTCCTATACTACTATTGAGGTGAAGTTTCGCCGTCGGATTAGTAATACCGATCCCGACATTCCCATTATTCAAAATCGTCATGGCTTCGGTTCCGCCGTTGTTGCCGACTTTGAAATGCATATCGGCTCCGGCGATGCCAACGCCAGAAGTAGTTTGAAAAGTCAGGGCAGAGGTGGTCAAAGAACCACCCAAAATGTTCGGGGAAATGAGCGAATACGCTCCCAAGTTAACGTTGCCAGTGGCGCCAGTGTATGGGACATACCCGCCAGAAAGGTCAGTCGTGTAAGCCAGGGTTTTTCTCACTGGACCGGTGGTCTGGGTAATGAAAAGATTCGTTCCATCCCATTCCAAGGCACCAGCTTCGGCTGTGGTTAGATTGACGCCACTCGTGAATTTGAAGGGCGCGGTGCCAGCGGTGGCGGTGCCAGCCGGGAGTTGGAGTCTGGCGGTTGGGCTGGCGACGCCGATGCCGACGTTGCCATTGCCCAAAATCGTCATCTTTTCAGTAATGCTTTGCAAAGTCGAACCAGTAGTCAAGGTTGTACCCGTCAGGAAGGAGATACTACTAGCCCCAGTGCCTTTACCGGCGCCTGAACTGAGAATGAGATTACCGCCTGCCATATTGGCCGTGCCTCCCGTGAGGGTTGAACCAGCGGCGATCGTCAAAGCCCGACCAACGACCGTGTTGGCGGTATTTTCAATCCAGATTTTCTGAGCTTGAGCGCTTCCAAGAGAGAGAATATGAGTCGGAGTAGCCGTCCCGATCCCGATGTATTTTGAGGTTAAATTACCATACAGAGTGCCACCAATATTAAGATAATATGCCGAATTTGATGCGGGAACATTAGCACTCGCACCGATAATAATATTGTTTGAACCCGTTGTTAGTGTTGTAGCTGCGTAATTCCCCAAGATGACATTGTCCGATCCTCCAGAAAGATACAGACCCGACATACTGCCAACCATAGTATTGCGTTGGCCCCCATTAACCACCTCACCAGCTCTGAGGCCGATTCCGACATTCTGATCACTTGAAGTCAGGCTTCCCAAGGCGCCAAAGCCTAAGGCGACATTGCCCAAACCCCCCAATGGAGTAGATTGTGCCAACAAAAATCTGCTCGAAAAATCACCGTTATACAGTTTTGTTTCTTTAGTGGTGCCGATGCCAATATTCCCGTTATTTAAAATCGTCAAAACTTCGGTTTCGCCATTGTTACCGACTTTGAGTGGAGATCCGCTACCATCGCCTATAACAGTAAGATTACCGCCTGCAGTGATATTTCCATCCGCGAAGATATTACCCAGATTCGCAGAATCAGCAGAATCATACGTCCTGATATTATCTACCCAGCCCGCATCGCTACCGACAAAACCGCTAGAGTTTTTGGCATATTTCCACCGGAAACTATGCGTCCCCGCCGTAGCGACCGTGTAGGATACTTCCACCCAACTTCCATTCGTGCCGCTGATTTGATTTGCATAGCCGGATGAACTGGTACAAGCATCATTGTCGACGCAGAAAAGAAGATAATCACCCAATCCCCCTTCCGAACTGACTTTCCAATAAAATTTAATCAGACCACCAGGATTTGCGAAAGTGTAGTCGCGATCGATCCAGGTTTCTTGGCTGTCTGCAATTACTCCGCTTTGAGTTGAGGCTGACCCATCCTTAAAGTCAGAGGTGACCCGACTCCAATTGGCGTTGCCGCCAGTTGTCCATCCGGATGGCGGGAAAGAGGCGCTTTCGAAACTTTCGGTTTCAAGGAGCTTATTCCCAACATTGATATTTCCAATAACCGAAAGTGCCTGCGTCGGCGTCGCTGTCCCGAGTCCGAGGAAATGATTGGTCGCGTCGTAGAAAAGACCAGAATTGTCCTGCGACAGAATCCCATTGGCTCCCGCAAAGAGAATCGAACCCGCGGTCGGCGCAAACCACGTTGGGGCGCCGGTCCCACCGGAAATGAGCGCCTGGCCGAGCGTGCCGGCGGCTGAGAAAGCGTACGCGGTACCAGTTGAATACGGAACCGCTCCCGCTCCACCGATCGTGGTAGCATTGGTTCCGCCATAACCGACACTGATAGTACTTCCATTCCAAGTACCGCTGGTAATTGTTCCAGTTGCCGTGATAGCAGTTAAATTACTGGAAGTAATCATGGTAGAATCTAAATTTGGAAAAATGTAAGTGCGGGTAGCAGTCGGGCCGGAGACCGTGAAGAATGTGCTACCAGTCCCGCCTTTTCCAACTGGGAGGGCGTTATTGTAGGTGGTGGCATTACCGCTGGAAGTAATATCCCCAGTAAGGTTGGCGTTAGTCGCATCATTGCCATTTAATTTTTGAATTGCGGCTAGGATTGAGTCCGTAGCGGCAATTGTGCCAGCACCAGAAACGTAACCAGTGAGGATTTTGCCCGTCACCGCTGCGTCGGTAAAAGAGGCGCTTGGCAAGGCGTTAGTTGCGAGGGT
>CAIPMZ010000022.1 GCA_903866285.1 uncultured bacterium | reverse complement strand
GCATTGCGCCCAAGGTTGGAGCAATAATCGGAGCGAGAAACCATTGCAGGAACATATAAATATATCTTTTCTTAGAATACTTAGCTGGTCGGGGCGGAAGCAGGAAAAAATTTAGAAACATTGAAATAACCAGGCCGCCCATCGCGATTGTCATCAAATAACGAGTTACGAAGGGTAGGTTATGCGCTAGCACGCTTTCATTAAAAGCTGGTCCACCGAAAATTAAGGGAAGCCAACCCAAGATAGCTAAAATAAAAGCTGAAGTCGCCCAAGAATGATGACCTTCTAGCATCTCAAAAGCAACCGAGAGTTTTTTCCTTAATTTAACTTTTTTATCCGGCCAAAGCGCCCGCATAATCACTGGAAAATTTTCAATCCCATAAGCCCAGCGCCTTTTTTGCTTATATTGATTCTTAATCGTTTTCCAATAAGTTTCCGCCAGTACTGCATCCAGCGAAACTGGCAAATAAATCGGCTGAACTTTATAATCACCATGATAATAAGTAAAACATTTCCAATAAATAATGGAGTCCTCACTAATCATATTCAGTGGCCAAAAGTTTACGCGTACCAAAGTATCAAAAGGTTCGCTATGCGAAGAAAAAGTCACCATCTGCCGACGCGTACTTTGAAACATATGCCAGAAAGAAGAACCGGTCACAATCACCCGCACAAAAGCATTTGTATCCCAAAGATTATTATGGTACATCGGGAGTGGCTGATAAGAACGTTGCAGCCGTTTTGGATCAGTAATATAAGCGTAGGTGAGCGCCGCGAAATATTGTTGGTGACAAACACTGTCACAATCAAAATTAGAAAAGATCACCCGCGTATATTCGATCTCATGCTCGTCCAAATAAAGCATTAATTTTTTAGCAGCGTAAGTTGCATTCGAAGCCTTACATTTCATCTCGTCATCAGAAACTTCATGCGTGGTCACTAAGAAATCCTTAAACACTCCCTTGAATTTATTTTGCAGGTAACTGACTTTTTCTAAGCGTTGAGTTTCGGGCTCACGTTCTTCGGTAGCCAATAAAATAACAATTTGTTGATTTGGGAAATTACAATCCGCAACGGCTTGGATGGCTGGTTCAATAACTTCAGCTGGCTCGTTAGCAGTTGGGAGCAAGACAACGTGCACAATTTTTCGCCAATCTAAAATTTCACTTTTAGTAGCAATAATACGCTGCACATCCTTTTGATATTCAAGTAGCCTTAGCAACTCTTGTTTTACTTTACGTTTTTCTTTAAAAGAAAGCATTTCTTTTAAACTCTCTTGCAACAAAGCAATGCGGCTGGTCAACTCTTGGGTATATTGCAAAGGATGCGCAATATTTTGGCATCTTTCCCACCAATCTAGTTTTTTTCCGCGCTGAAAACGTCGATAAGCCACCACTGAATAATACGTGATAAAAATAGTTCTAAAAATCCAATACAAATCAAAAAGAATGATAAAAACCGCTATCCAAATCGGCAATGTAACCGAAAGCACAATCATTCCAATCAAAGTTGTCCAAGTTAAAATGCCGGGGATCATTTCCATAATCCGTTGGGCGCGTCGCGCTCTTGGCTCAGTCGTTTTCGGATCGGGAAATAAAAATTTTTCCATATTAATAATTTATTAAAAGTAAGCTAGCTACCGCAATTGAAATTCCGACTTGCGCTACAAAAGAAGCCAACATTAAAAGATGCGCCACAATCCGCTCTTTTTGCTGGTAAAATAAATAACCTAAAATAGCGTTCACCAACAAGATCAGCAGTCCAATTAAGGGCATTAGGTAGACCTGCCACCAATCCCCAATCACATCCACCCCGAAATACACATTGTAATGCAAAATGATAGGAAAATCAACTGGCCGGATAAAAAAAGCAATACAAGCCCAATTAGCCACATTAACAATCAGCGAACCAATTAGCACCCACTGAATAAGACCACTGTGGAAATACTCCTGGCTAAAAAACTTCACCAGACTTAATTTATTTTTTTCAAGCTCTATTTTAAACATTTTTGGTTTTTTTCGTTATAATTCTTAAGCTGTTTTCTAACAATTTCCTCCATTTCTAAATGCGAGACCCTGCCAGCATTCTCCAAAATTTTCTTGTCATTTAAAATCAAAAAACTATCCAATTTTAAAACCCAATCTTTCATATACATCACTCGCTGCTCAACACTTTGAAGTTCCGCAAAAGACAAAAATTGTTCCACTAAAAGATTAAGTCTTTTAAGTTCTAATTCTTCCAAATAATTTTTAGCAATCTGCGCCTGCTCCCTGGTGATGATTTCACCTTTCCAATTCGTCAATCCCAAATTTTCTTTCTGACTATCAACTCGCTTAGCAATAATCTCGGCCGCTGTTAGTCCTGTGATAGCATAGTGAAATTTATTCTGAACAGTGGCAAAAAAGTTCTTAGCATATTCCGCCCGAGGATTATAATCCGCGCTGGTTGCAAAAACATCCGTCACTTTCAAATAAAAATTTCGCTCTGAAGTTCTGATTTTTCTAATCCGCTCTTCCCACTCCTGAAAATAACCTTTGGGCACATTGCCATTCTCTAATCTTTCATCATCCATCACAAAACCTTTTATTATGTATTCTCTCAATTTTTGAGTTGCCCAAATACGAAACTGCGTGCCGCGAAGAGATTTGACGCGATAACCCACAGAGATAATGACATCCAAGTTATAGAAATTAATGTTATACTTTTTGCCATCCTCAGCAGTATGCTGGAATTTCCGGCATACTGAATTTTCCGCTAATTCTCCCTCCTTAAAGACATTCTGAATATGTTCAGTGATGGTTTTTCTGTCCTTATCAAAAAGCTCCGCCATTTGCTTTTGCGAAAGCCAAACGGTTTCGTCCGAAGTTGTCACCTCAATCTTTGTCTTTCCATCTTCGGTGTTATAGATGATAATTTGATTGTTGTTTTTAGGGATCATTGCTTTATTTCAGAAAAAATTTATCTCATCAATTTCCTTCATAATTTTGTCAGTCTCAAACAAGGCAATAATCATTTTTTGCCAATGTTCCAGGTCCTTATTTGAAAGGGTTTGACCTTTTCTATCTTTGAGCCATTTTTGCGCTGGTTGGTATCCTCCAATGAAAAAATTCCAAGCCACTTCTGGCACGTTGCCAAAATATTGTTTTTCATTGATAAAAACTTTGCCATTTTCAAACTTTATTTTTTCCACAATCTCCGAACCACTTTCAGGAAAAGTTGTGATAAAATTCTTTAACTTGGGAGATTCTAGCAAATGAAGCGCTCGCAATTCCTTTCCCTTTTCAACCAATTGCCAAAAAATTTCATTGTCTTTGGGATATGGCAACTTTGGAAAATCAATCTTTAAAAACTCTTTAAATTTTTCTCGATAAGCTGGGCAGTGTAAAACTGCATAAATATAGTCCAACACATTTTCAGGCGCAACTTCGCCTTTGAGATTTTTAGTTATTCTTTCCAGAATTTCCGCTTTGAAATTAACTGATTTTGAACCATCTGAATGAAAGATATAAAGCGGGAAAACAGCAGACTGAGTGCTTGATTCTCCTAGTTTTGCTTCGGTAATAAATTTCGAAACAAAGAAATGGTCTGGCAACAAATTCTTATTACTCCTTGCTGTAACAAACCCAAGATTTTCACCTTCTATAAAATTCCTCATGACATCGATTCGCAACCTCCAAACTAAATTCCTATCAAAATATGTGAATCTGTCATCAAATGGCCTATAGGCCATTTTTACTATATTATTTTCACTAAATTTAATTTTGCTTTTATTCGAAATAATCCAGCTTGCATAATTTTTTCCAAGATCGTATTCTTTTTTCAAAACACCTTCAGTCACATTTTCAGCTAAAAATCTCTGGATTCTATTTTCTAAAACTTCTTTGCTATCTGAAACAATAAAGCCATCCCCCATCGTAACTATCCCCGTAGAGCTTTTGATAAAAAGTTCCGAAATACTAAATCCTTTCCCATATTCCTTTTCCAATTCATGCGAACCTTCCTCAGCAAAAACAAGTCCGGGCATTCTAGAATCCAAAAGTTTCCAAGCGATATTTTCCATTGACAACTCATCAAGCTTTTTGAATTTCTGAGCTTTCGTGCCCCAAACATCACTGCGATAAACTTTTGCCAAAATTCCTTTCTTTTTCTTTTCCCTATTTTTAACTGCCAAAATTATAGAAACCCCTTGTTGAATATTAAAAACATTTTCATCTTTGCCACCATCAGGAGCAACTTCTTTCTTCTTGGAATTTCCATGCAAATCCAAGGCATACATCGAATCAAAAGTTTGCATCAAGTGCCAACGCATACCTCGAAAAGTTGGGTTATCCAAATAACCATGATTAGTGATAAAACCAACAATTCCTTCGCCATTTTTTTCAATCAAGTCCTCTGCAAGTGCGATAAATTTCACATAATCATCATTAAGCCAATGCTTGCGTTCTTGCAATTTCTGTTTTCCACCAGGTTCAACCTTGTATTTATTCACCAAATTATTGGCGTGTTCAGTTTCATTTGAAGACACTCCACTATATGGCGGATTTCCAATCACCACCATGATTGGTTTTTCATTTTTGATAATCGAAGCATCTTTCGATTCCTCAGCCACACTTTTCATAAACCCGAGCGAAGTGAAAAGGTTTTCTTTTTCCTTAAAACCTTCTTCAAGCGAATTGGTCAAATAAATCCCCAATCTTTTGGAAAATTTTTCATAGCCCATATCCCGCAAAGTCATCCCAAGTTTCAAATGTGCGATGGTGTATGGTGCCATCATCAGTTCAAAGCCGTGCAAACGCGGGAGCAAATCATCATCAACATATTTTTCCCATCTGCCTTGTTGTCCCTCAAAACTTTGGTGAATGTGTTTAACAACTTCATTCAAAAAAGTGCCAGTTCCAGTTGCAGGATCAAGAATTTGAACTTGGTGCAAAAGAACTTTTCCTTTCATCCCTTGTTTTTGTTGCACAAATTCTTTTTTGGTGGTGTCCGCCAAGCCCTGAGCAAGTCCAAATTCTTTCTTCAGTAAATGATCAACTCCTCGCACAATAAATTTCACCACAGGAAGTGGGGTGTAGAAAGCTCCGAGCTTCACTCTTTGCTCGCTGTCATATTCTTTCAAAAAATCTTCATAAAAATGAATGACCGGATCTGGCGATTCTTTCGTTTCACCCCAAAGCGTCGTGCGTGAATAATAATGTTCCATAATTGTGCGAACATTTGTCGAGGCGAAAACTTCGCAAAGTTCATCCACAATATACCCTAAGCGTTTGTCAAAATTTAGCCCTGCGATGTGATCAAAAAAATGTCGAAGTAGTGGGTTTGAAGCTGGCACTAAATCTTGAGCTTCCTGGCGAGAAAAAGTTTCCAGGGTTTTATCGTGATAACGAGCCACAAATAAACCGTAAACTAAGGTTTGAGCATACATATCCGCGAATTGCTTTGCATCCAAATCATGCACCAATAGTTTTTTCATCACATTATAAACATCTTTCAAGTCCTGACCTTTCTCGGATTCATCACAAACATACAAGGCAACATTCTCACGAATCCTTCGAGCCTTGCCACCCATTATTTTCGCCAAACGCTCACCGCTTTTGATTTGTTCAGGTTTTGATTCAAGAAAATCTTTGATAGTTTTTTCAAGCAAAATAGCATTTTCGTATTTTGGCACAATCACCCCACCACTCAACTCGCCAATGGCAATAGACTCACCATATCTTTCTCCATTTTTGTAAAACCTAAATTCAAGATAATTTGTCAAAATCAAATTTGAATATCCAAAATATCGTTTCATTTGTTCACCCTTTTCAACTTTATCGAGATTAACATCGACATCCTTCGTCTCGGCATAACCAACAATAATACTACCTTTAAAAAAAATAAAATCAGGCGCACCATGCTCTGAACGAGCAGGATCATTGACTGCATTAAGTTCTGGTTTTATTTTTTCAAAAAGTTCGTGAATTGCTGGACGATAAGCATGCTCACGCGCACTGCCAGTTTGCAGGGTTACGATAATCTTACTTAAATAATTTATGATATTTTCTTGATTAGCCATGCTTTTTTAATAATAATTTCGTCCAATTTAAAAATTCATCATTTCCTATTTTTTATTTCCTTTCAAAGCTTTCTGCTTTTCCTTTTTTAATTCCTTAATATGCTTTTCAGGTTGCAAATTCTCGGGCAAAGTTCCACCGATGTCTTTAATCGTTTGACGCACTTTTCCGCCAATCATAAAATGAGTTTGGGTTGCATCACGATCACCCTTAATTTTATCATTTTTTATTTTCTCATCAGTCTGCGTAATTCGAAAAAGGTTCGCTGCCAGTTCCGTCGTCCCAGCCCTATCCAATAACTCACCTTTTTTGATTTGTTTCTTGTTCTCTATTTCTGCAAGATTCATTCCATACAAACCTTTATACCCAGCGTCATTAAATGAACCAAATTTTGTGACGCCTGCCTTTTTCGCTGTGCTAAAAAGTTTTTTATTATGTTCCGTAACCTGTCCGCGAATAAAAAGTCTTTTATCAGCCGCAGAAAATTGTTCAAAAATTTCATGCTTGCGCGTTTGAATGGCAAAGTAAGTCTGAGCCATGGCAATTTCTTGCTTTTTCGGATCTCCATTTTGGGCAATTAAATAGCAAGCATATCTATCCAATTTCCAATCACGCACCTTTCTTACTGTATTTAAGCCAATGTTTACCATTTTACTGAATGCAGTAAAATGGTTATCCACAGCCTGATCACTATTAAGACACGCTTTGGCGGCTCTTGAAATTACTTCTTCTGCATTCTGCCATTTTTCATATCCCAAGATCAGCATTAATTCTCGTGCCTGCCAATATTCAATTCCGTTTTCATCAAGTCTTCTGATGCTTTCAAAATTCTTATTGAGCGAATTGATAATAATTTCTTTTGCCATAACGATATTTGAGCTTAAAGTGATTAATAATGATATTATATCATCTTAAGCAATAACGGCAACTGTGGATAATTTAATTTCTCCATTTCTGGCATTATGAAAGCTCATGCGGCCTTTCCAAAACTAGTGGTTCAATTGTTTTTTCCTTATCGGCAATTTTGGCAATATCTTTGTCAATTTTCCCAAGTTCCTTGTAGGCAGTGTTAAAATGATTAACTGTGGTGCCAAGACTATTTCCAAGTTTTTTCAGATATTCTTCATAGGTCACAATATGTTTGCCAAGTTTTTCCACGTTGGCTCTGATTTCTTTGGCGTTTTCTTCAATTTCAAAAGCCCGGAGCCCTTGCAAAACTGTTTGCAGATAAGCCAAGAAAGAAGTTGGAGAAACAATAATAACTTTCTTATCTTGAAAAGCGTACTCAATCAAGTCGCGGGTGTTAATCTGAGCCGCACCAACCTTATTGACAAGCAAATCATAATAAATCGCCTCCGAAGGAATAAACATAAACGCAAAATCCATGGTGCCCATCTCTGGCCGGATATATTTGGAAGTTTCATCAATCCGGTTTTTTAAATCCTGCTTAAATAATTTTTCAAACTTTTCTCGCTCAGCACTATCAGTACAATTTAAAATCCGCTCATAATTTTCCAGCGAAAATTTTGAATCAATCGGTACAATTTTATCTTTCACGAAAACTACGGCATCCACAATCAGTTCCTGATCATTTTTATCGCTTCGCCCAAGTTTATATTGCATCTGATAAGATTTCGGTCCCAGGACATTTTTTAAGGTTTCTTCCAGAAAATATTCACCCAACACCCCACGTTGTTTTGGATTTTTTAAAATATCTTGTAAATTCTGAAGTTGGGCTGAAAAATTAACGACTTGGCGATTTGTTTCATCCAGCTTCGTCAATTTTTCCGTCACATTACTAATCAGTTTAGCTGACTGCTCCGTAATCCCCTGTACCGTACGAATCGTTTGGCTCATTTGCTCTTGACCAGCCCGATGAGTTTGAGAAAGTTTCGAATCTATTTCTTTACGCAGCTCGCGATTTTCTTCCATAATATGTTGCAGCGACTGTTGCATCGAAACCATCCGATCGCGCTCCTCACGCTTATCCGAGCCCAGCGCCACACTTTTTTTCAAATCAAAAACCAACCAGAGCAACATGGCAAGCAATCCAAGCACAATAAAGAAAATGAAAAATGATGTCATGTATTTTATTTTTTATAGTTAATTCTTGCAATAACCAAGGAACTAGAAACAAATTCCAAACAAATTACAATGACCAAATTTCACGCTACAAAACTTTTGATTATTGATTCTTTGAATTTGAGATTTGCTTGGTGCTTGTGTTTTGGTTGTTTATGGTGTTTTGATTTTTTCTTATCGTATTTTCAAAATATAGTAATATTTTGCTAGTATTTCTTTAGTCCTAGGATAAACCGTTTGAGTCCTGGAATCTTATCAACTAATTCCGTATGAGGGCCTTCGAGAAAATCGAGCAGAAAACGATCAAGCATATCCAAGCGATATTTAAATTCCTCACTGTTCATCAGCGCAAAACTAACTTCCTTCCCAATCTCAGCTTCCAAGCTACTCATTAAATTTTTCAATTTTCCGCGACTAACATTATTTACCACTAAAACCATGTCGACTTTACTCTTTGGATAATTCAAAAAAATTCCGCTTATTAGAGCCAACTTTACCTCACCAATTCCTTTTAGCCGCGCCAGACTCTTACTTTCAGGGGAAGCAGTTGATTTCGAAATTAAACTTTTTAGTTCTGGATAAAAATGAAAACTACTATCCAATAAGTAGGTTTTTAAACCTTTCTTACTCTTTTCTTTAATGAAGCTTATTTTTTTCAACGCATTTAATTCCTTACGGACAGAAGCGATCGAGATCATATTCTTTTTAGCGACTTCACTAGCACTATATTCACTTTCTGGATTAAGTAAAAAAAGACGCAAGACCCTTACTCTTGTTTTAGAACCAAAGAGCATTTCAAGAACTTCAGACATAGCATTTTTTTTAAAATTTAATTAAATTTAAAGCTTAACTTTACCTCTATTATACAGTTCCCAGCCCAAATAGCAACCCGTTCAAAGGAATATTCTAGCAAAAAAGATTTCAAAGCTAAGCTCTCATAATAAATACCCAGTTAGCCTGTGATAGAAAAGGCTCTTTGTTATTTCGTGTGGTGGTTTTTGTCATTCTGAGCGTAGCGTAGCGAAGTCGAAGAATCTGAGTTTAGCGCTAAAGAGAGTAAATACGGGCTCAGATCCTTCGACTGCGCAGAATTGCTATCGCAATTCTGCTTCGCTCAGGATGACAATAACACTAGTCATAGTGTGGAATACCTAAATACCGCTTTATTGAAATAAAAATTAAATTTATCCACCACACTGTTTAGTATAGAGCCATAGGAAATTGCACCAAAAGCAAATTTGAGCTATGATAAGAGAATACTGGCAGTGAATTTTCCGGCCATCTGTGTTATAATGATAAACAAATGCCGTCAAAGAACACCGAAAAAAAATTAGACTCAATCAAGGAATTGCAAAAAGACATTTCCCCGATTTTGGTTATCAATAATCCCTCGCTCAAGCCTTATATCGAGCTTTTTGAGTATACCCCAGAAAATATTTACCAAAAACCGCTAGGCACCTTGATTGGTTTTTTTGAAATTAAGGAATACGGTGGGCAATCAGCTTACGTCGTAAACTTTCTAACCTCCGTCCTTAAAAAAGAATACTACGCTAACCCAAGAAGGTCAGTTACGGAAAGCTTCGACGGCGCCATGCATAAAGTTAACTTAGCCCTTTCCGAGGTCGCCAAGCATGGCAACGTCGAGTGGATCGGAAAACTACACGCTTGCATCTGCGTCATCGAAAAAAATTCTGTTCATTTTACGGTCGCTGGCAACGCTAAAATTTTTCTTAACCGTAAGCAAGCGCTAACGGATATTAGCGAGGGGCTGTCTTCCCAAGAGAGCGAACCGCATCCGCTTAAAACTTTTATCAATGTTTCCAGTGGCAGACTTGAAAAGAGTGATAAGCTCATTATTACTTCTGAAGACATCTTTCATATTCTCAAGTTATCCGATCTTCAAAAAAATCTCCAGCGCCTGACTAAGCCACAATTTGTCCAATTTCTAAAAACTGCCCTCTCGAATGAATTGGAAATGATCGCAACTATCGTCACTGATTTTGAAGAAGTTAAAAAAAGTTGCGTCGTCAAAACTTTAGTCGAGACTGAAATCCCTTTCCAAGAGGAGGCAATTAACGTTTTCAGTGAGAAAGCTTTTCCCGGAAAAAATATTCCCACTAAATCAGTTGAGGAAAATCTTAAACTGACCGAAGAAACTTTACCTCCACCTGACTATACGGACAAAAAGACTGGCCACATCTATATTCAAGGTGTCGCCCCGCCAGAAGAACTCAATCCGGCTCAACATTTTTCGGAATTTGTAGCAGAAAAGCTTACTGACGGTTGGCATTTTACGAAAAATGCTACTCGCCGAAATCTTACTTTATTGAAAAAGAATTTACAAAAGCGAGCCGAGCAAGCTAAAGCCAAAGCCGAAATCCGCAAGCAGCAACAAGCGCAGGACCGCGCAGAGCAAGCTAAGTTAGCCGAGGAGCGTAAAATTGAAGCTGAAAGCTTAGCCCAGTTAGCTAAAGCCAAAGAAGCCGAAGCGCTTAAGCTTGAAACGGAAAGCCTAGCGCAATTAGCCAAGGAAAAAGCGGCTAAGGAAATGGAAATTGAAAAGGCTTTAGCAAAAAATGAACCTACCCATACTGAGCCAGCTATCGAGCAACCAAAGCCAGCCGTTGAAAAAAAACAACTTACTGAAATCATTGACTTAAAAAAACAATTAGCGCCCTCAGTGCCAGCACTACCAATCGATAGACCACTGACGCTAGATGAGAAAATTTTAAAGTTTCAACAGCAACTCAAAACGCAACCAACGGCTATTCAGGAGCCTGCTGTTCAACCAGCCAAACAACTAAAAAATGCGCTACAAAAATCGACCGCTACTTTACTTTCCGCCCTCCAACCATTAAAAAAAATTAAAAAGCCTTCCCTTAAACTACCGAGTGACCTAACTAAGAAAATTAAACGGGCTGGTTCAAGCTTACTTCCTCATTTTTCTAAATTCAAAAAAATTTTTCAAGCCTTAACGGCTAAACAAAAATTCGCTACCATCTTAGCCCTGCTGATAATTTTCGTCGCGCCAATGTTTATCAACAACTGGCTTAACCGCCCAAAACCAGTAGCTGTTGTGAATTTACCAAAAATTGAAATTTCGCTAGCCGAAAAATTAGCCAGCGAAAAAAATATTAAATTTGGCAGTACCGCTAAGCAGCTATTTTCAAATTCCAAATTTTCTAGTATCCTCCTGGCTGGCGACAGCCTGATTGCTTCAACCAACGCCAGTCTCTTGGTTTGGAAAAATCAAGCCCAAAATGAATATACCCTACCCGTCAATACTGGCAACATCGTAACTACTACTTACATGGCTGACCTTGCGATGGTTCTAATCTTGACTGATCAAAATAAACTTATCTCTTTTACGACTAGCAACGCTAAATTTTCCGAAAATAATATTACCCTCTCGTCTAGCTCGCCGACCAAATTAATCGGAACTTATTTAACCTATCTTTATTTTCTTGACCCAACTTCCAATCAAATTGTCCGCTACCCTAGGGCCGACGGTGGTTTCGGCGAAAAGACTAATTGGCTCAAAGAAACTGCCTCTTTTACTGGCACGTCCGATATGACAATTGATGAGAGTATTTACCTGATTCAAAATGGTCAGGTCATTAAATTTTTCAAAGGCAAGAAAGCCAATTTAACCCTAGAAAATTCAGCCACTCCAATTCGTTTCGACAAGCTCTTTACCACCATCGAGCTAACTTCGCTCTACGCCCTCGACACCCAAAATTCTCGCCTGATCCAATACGATAAAACTACTAGCAACATCACCGCCCAATTTTTTAGCGAAGTTTTCGCTAAAGGAATTTCTTTCATGGTTGATGAAAAAACCAAAACGGCGTTTGTGGTGACAAAGGAAGGGTTGAGTTCGGTGGCGTTGCAATAGAGGAGATAAAATTGTAACTTCGCCATTTTTTTATCCTATCCTCAAAAAAAATCCTACTTCAAAAGAAGTAGGATTTTTTTGTCTTGTCTGGAAAGTTTTTGACTCAGATCTTTCGACTTCGTTTTTCCCGCCCAAGGCGGGAAAAACTACGCTCAAGATGACACTAAAAAAATACTAACCCAAGAAGCTAAAAAGCTAAAGCCTAAGAAAGTTTACCCCGTGGCAAATGCCATTGGGGCTAGAAACCTGCACTGGCTTGCCTGGCGAATTTGGCACGCTCCATAATTTCGCGGTTGACGATATCAGCATCGCGACCATATTTGAGACGAGAAAGCTCTTTGAGATAGTTAGCAATTTCCTGATTGCCATGCGTCGGCGGATAAAAATTAACGTTAAAAGGTTTAGAAAGTTCTCCATTGAGTAAAACTTTCGCAAAACCTTTATAATTATCGACGTTAACTAAATCGTTCAAGGTAAAGACTGGCAAAAATTGTTTTTCGAGAAACTCTCCATCTTCCGAGCCAACCCGTAGCGCAACCATCGAACCAACATTACCAAACACGGCCTTGGAAATTTCTTCGCTGAGCTGTCCAATGAATTGATGGGCAATAATTAAACATAGTCGATATTTTCGGGCTTCTGAAAGAATTTGCGAAATTGAATTGGTTGTGACATTTTGGAATTCATCGAGATATAGATAAAAATCCCGCCTTTGATCCTCCGGCATATCGCCGCGCGCCAAGGCGTTCATTAAAATTTTTCCGACAATCACCATTCCTAATAAATGCGCATTGATCTCACCGATCTTGCCCTTAGAAAGTTTAACTAATAAAATTTTTCCACTGTCCATAATCTCGCGAAAATTGAGCGTGCTTTTCTGCTGGGCGATAATCGGACGCATCATATCATTAGAAATAAAGGTTGTCAGCTTCGAAGTAATATACGGCACCATATTCGCTAAAGCCGCATCGCCCCCAGCCTTCTCTGCCTCCTTAATCCAAAAATCTGAAACGACCGGATTTTTACACTTGGCAAGTTTCATTTTTCGAAAATCTTCATCCGCCAAAACCTTAGAAATTTCCATTAACGTACTACCCGATTCAGGATCTTCCATAATCAGGAGCATCGCGTTGCGAACATATTGTTCAAACATCGGCCCACCGGTGGCTTTCAAATCATAGAGCTGGTCAAAAATGCCAATCATTTCATTAATTACAAAAGTTTTCTGCTCTGGATGCGCTGGGTCATATTCCAACATATTAAGTCCGAAAGGACGCTCAACATCAGATGGGTCAAAAATTATCACGTCTTCAGCGCGCTCTTTTGGAATAGCAGTCAGGATGTCCTCAATCGCATCCCCATGCGGATCAATAAAACAAAAGCCCTTGCCATTTCTAGCATCTTGCTTAGCCATTTCTTGCAAAAAGTTTGATTTTCCTGTTCCAGTTTGGCCGATCGTATAAAGATGTCGCCGACGATCGCTATCCGCCAAACGAATTTCAGTTTTTAAACCGCGATAATCATTGTAGCCCAATAAGATTCCCGTAGCTGGAATATTTAGGGGTGGTGGCGCTGCTCCAGATTTTAGCCATTTAATTTTCGGGGTTTCCGTGGTCGAAATTGGGAAATGAAAAATACTCGAAATTTCCTCGGTCGAAAGGATAACCGAATTTTCTTCGTCGAAATTTCGGAAAATATAATCGTAAGCAATCTTTTTACCCTTAATTCTTTTTTTAATAATAAAATGATTAACTTCGTGATTTTCAAATTGGGCAAAAGAATTTTCTAAGTGGGCTAAAATTTCATCCGCGCGCTGCTGAGTTTTAGCTGAAGAAAGCAGGCGAATATTCGTGCGAAAACCAACTTTATTCGATTTAGTTTCAATGCGCTTTAATAATTCTTGTTCCTCTGGGGTCAGCTGAACCATCTCCTTTTGTTTAAACGGCTCCTCATCAGGCTTGCTTCTTACGACTTGCACGACGCCCTTCCCTAATTCCATAACTAAAGAAGCATTGTGGGCATCTTTTAGTTGCTTACCTTGTTGCATCTTATGCGCAATACCCTTCCCAAGTTTTCGCCAACCTTTTCCAGCTGGACGCAAAATTAACTGGATAACCGCGCCTTCATCAATCGTCTCCAATTTACTAAGCGCGTTAGAAATTTCATTAAGCGGATCAACTTCCATATTTTCATAAGTCGTCACCGGCAAAGCGTAACTTTTTTTCAAGGTCAAAGCCGCTGAAGCCGTAAAACTGCCTGGCGCAAAAATCGTATATTCAGGAACTTTTTCTACCGAAGCGTGCGGAAAATAACTATGAATTTGTTTTTCAATACTCTCGCGAAATTTTCTCGGCACCGATAAATAGAAAAAGATTTCTTCGCTGTTGGAAGGATTCGCTATTTCCAGGGCGATGTATGGTTCGCTATATAGAAAATGACCTAAAATAGATTTTTTTTCTTTAATATTAGCTAGTGCTCCGAGGAGTTGTTCCATTGAACCAATTTCCTCTTTCCAAGCTGCGCTATCTCGCGACTGAGTTTCACTTTTATCCTTAAAAATTTTCGTCACCCGCACCACTTCTAAATCCATATTCATACTGCGATTTATTTGGGCCCGAAAATTTAAAAAACTTCGTAAAATCAAAAAGGCCCCACTGCTAATCGCCGCCACCGAAAAAAGCCAGGCCAGGGGAATTAAGATTGTATTAAGGTCTAAAATATCCATTTATTTTTTTTATTTTTTTTAATTTTACAAAATATTCGAGTATAAAATTCAAGGGTTAACTTTTCTTTTAATAGAAAAGTTACAAAAGAAATCCCGCACGTGCTTGTTGCTGGGGCAAAGACTTCGCTCTTCGCTAAAATTTCCACTCCGTTCGGCCTGCTGACCTCACTGCGTTTTAAAATTTTTTAACGCTCATCGTTCGTCTTTTGCCTACGCACTGCGCAATGTGCGGAGAGGGAATACAGGAATTCAAAAATATAAATATTAGAAATTAGGATTTTTGCACTATTCTACTTTCAACTTTATAACTCTTTGATCATCCCCCTTGTTACTAAGGCGGCGTGCAGTTCATCGGCGAGGAGTTTGTTGTGGAAAGTGTCGAGAATATAGTTATCTTCCATGTGACGGGCAACTTTGACCGCGTGCACCACCCCTTTTTGTTGAGCCAAGTCTAGCAAATGGCTAACTTGTCCTTCGGCGTTATTTTTTTCAAAACCTACCTGCGCATCGCGAGAAACTTCGGATTGATCAGGTTCATTGGTCGCTTGTGTTTGAACTTTCGAAAGAATTTTTCCATAAGCGCTGTCTTTTTCCGCCGAGCTAATCTCTGTCGGAGCTTCTTTTTCCACCGCAAAAACTGGCGCTTCTTGCGCAGCAGGCTTTTCAGACGAGCTTTTTCCAAGCTTCTTTTCTAAATCCAAATCCCTATCATCAATTGGTTCTAGGTTTGATTTCAGCATAGAATTCTTTATAGAACATAGAACACACAACATGGAACATTATTACTTCTTTCCGTGTTTCTGATCAATACTATCAATTATTGACCAGAGCATTGCCCCAAGTTCACTTGCTAGATTTATTAATTCCTCATATTCATTTTCACTTAAATATTTTTCTCTCAAAGAAAATTCCACTAAATATTGCGATTCTTTTAATGACCCAAAAGACATCCGCAAAAAATTTCGATATTGTACTTCTCCAATTCTTGCATAACCTTCAATGTAATTCAAGACTACTGAAAGTGCAGATCTTCTGAGTTGTGAGGTTATTCCATATATTTCATCCCTTGGAAAGTTTTGCGTAACAGCATAAACCTGATATGCATATCTATCAGCCTTCCTTTTTAAAATATCATGAAATTTCTCCGCCATCGCTATTTTATTTTATATTTACTTCGCATCCTGTTGTATGTTTTGTGCATTTCGTATTCTGCATTTCATGCTCCATGTTCTATGTTCTATGTTCCATTTCTTAGGCGTTTGCCGAAAGCATTTCTTCGCGGAAATCTTTTACGATAGCGTCGACTAGTTCGTCGTAATTTCGAATTTTCTCTTTAAAAAAAGCGGCCACCTGCTCTGGTTCAACCTGACCTTCGGACATTTTTTCATATTCCTCCCGGCCTTGCTCTCCCAGCCTTTCCATGGTCTCCAAAAAAATTCGCTTGAGCAAAATTTCCGTCATTTTAATAATGAGTTCATTTTGTTTATCCTCTGGCAGGCTATCAATCCCCAGGTCTTTTACTAATTGCGAAAGCGCCTGCTGTTGTGAACTAGTTATTTCTTCGTTTTGATCTGTCATATTTTTTTTATAATTATTTATTTTAGGCAGCTAATTTAGTTATAATTCCCCTGGTAGCTTCCTCAACGTTACTATTTTTATCACTCCTAAATTCTTTTATTTTCAAAAGTTCTTTCAGCATCTTTTTACCCTTTGGAGAAAAAATTTCACTCTTATTTTTTACCAGGTCAACAATCTTATCTGTGCGATGAAGTTTAAATTCTTCTGAACTTTTAAAAAGTCCTCGTCTAAGTTCGCGCAATGCTTTTTCATGTTCATTTCCTTCAACAAACTGCTTAATGTTTTTATTATATCCGAAAATAGTGCCAGCAAGAAGCGTAAGACCAATAGCCATTTCCCTAGGACTTGTGACATTATCCGGATTAACAACTCCTCTAAAGGGTTCGGATGCTGTCTGTTGTTTATCAAAATCTTCAAGATAAATTTGTTTTCCACTAGGTTCAAAGCCTACTGGTGCATCTTCAGGACTTGGTGGGGGAAGTTCAGTTTCAGTTCTTGGAGTTTCAATGTGCTGAGCAGGGGCAGTATGATGATGACCTAATGGTGCGTGGTGATGAACACCATGAGGCATTTTAATATCACCGTATTTTGAATCTACTCTAATATCAGTTAATTTACCATTGGCATCGACAAAAATCTTATCACCCGCATGCACAGTAGCTCTGCCAGTTTTCAGCATTTCTTGATATTCCTTAAGTCTTGCAGCGGTTTTACTATCTCCAGGATTCTCCGCTAGTACCGTTTTCATCGCCGTTATCTTATCATTCATATAATTTACAAACTCACGATGAGCTTCAGCGCCTGAAACCTTATGGTCCATGGTACTATCAACCCGATAATAATCCCGCAAGGTTGCTTCGATACTGCTACCATTTTCAATTGTTATTCCTTTAGGAGGAGTATTTGCTGACTTCTCCAAAGCATCAGCGTTAGGAATTCCAGGCGCTCCAGGCTTTGCAGCATTAGGTATTTTATTAGGATCATAATTAGCCCCAAGGTGACTCGAACCTCCATTTAATCCAAAATAATCCCCGATTTTATGAACTCCCAGCTTAGCCAATTCTGCCGCCCAACCAGAGGCCAAGAAAATTCCAGCAGTGGCAGCGGTAAAATTTTGACGAAAATCTTGACTTTTTATTTTCCCAAGTGCATCCTGCCCATCCGTTTCTACTATATCATTCATTCTATCCAAAAGAAGTTTATACTTATCTTCGGGGGGCATGCTTTTTATTTTTTCAATCATCGCTTGCTGCTCTTTTTCAATTTCTTTTTCATCTCTGCCCTTTCCCTTAACTTCCAGCCCTTGTTTTACACCAACGCCAACTAAAAGTCCGCCAAAAATTCGCCTAGCTAAAATAAGTCCAGCGACCGTGGTAGCAAAAACTGTTCCAGCGCTAATAGAAAGAGCTCCAGCGCCGGCAAAACCAGCCGCTATCACTAATTTTTTCTTCCAATTTAATTTCTGATATCCTTCAACAGTATCCATAACCCCCTTTTTCACCCAACCTTGTCCAGTACCTGTTATTTTATCCGCCTTAACTTTATCATGTTCATCCGCAAGGGTAATTTTCTGCTCAATTCTAAAACTGGCATAAAGCTGCGCTAATTCATTATCCGGAAGATTTCTTTTTTGAGCATCTTCTAAAACTAAAGTTTGAAGTTCTAAAAGCTTATTTTCATAAAGCTCCTTGAAATGTAAAATTTCCGAATCATTTTTTGAAATTTTCTGACTACTCCAGTAATTATCATCAGCTGCCCCCTTTTTTCCAGCATTACCGCTAAAAAAATTCCCAATTCTTTTCAGCGCTGCCGTTTTATCGTAATCTTTTTCTAAATATTCCTTTCGACAAGCGTCCAGCTCCTCAATTTTTTTAACGATCGCTTCGTGTCGAGTCACTAATTCTGAAACGCCAGCTTCTTTTTCTTTTGCTGCCTTGCTTTCCGCTAATTCATTTTTTTTAGCTTCAAATCTTACTTTTTTCGCTGCCATTTCCTCTTCCCTAGCATCTCGCCCCGTCTTTATCGCCTCTTTAACTCTTCCGATAATTTCTCCATCTTCCGCACCGTTAGCCTTATTTTCCGCTTGCAATTTACGTCTCTCAAGCTCTTTTACGTCCTGATCCGGCTTACTTTTTAAAATATAAGCCTCGACTTCAGATTTAAAAACTTCCAGCATCGCCATGGCCTTAGCCGAAATTTCCTGAACTTCTGCTAAAGTTGCGTTACCGTTATCAGGGTCACTCTTGCCATCAATATTGCAAACTAATCTTAGCTTATTATAATCCTTTATTAGTTTAGCTGTTTTTTCTTTCTCTGGCAGTCCGGCATCATTTTTTAATGATTTAAAAACCTCGGTAAAGGTATCCGCGGAAACTAAATCATTAAACCCTGCAAATAAATTATCTAAATTCTGTTTATATTCCAAGCGGGCTTTTTCTGCTTTTTCAGCAACTAAAGCTTTCTCAACCACTTCCCTTAAAACAGGAGGCAATTTATCCGGCTGGCTTTTGCCAGCTTTAACTTCATTTAATAAAACCTCCAGCTCAGCGCTAGTATAGACTTTTGCTGAATCAACAATATCACCCACCGTTTTAACTGCCTCTATGACATCTTCAAAAGTATGCATCTCTAAAAAAAGCTCGCCTTCTTTCTTTTTTTGAGCTTCATCAACCTCACCGGTAAGTTCAGTCTTAACCTTTTTGCGAGAATTATCGTAATATGGTTGCCAAAATGGCTGGGGCTTATTATCGGCCATACAATTTAAAATATTTTAAGCTTTTTTAAAAATAGAATTACAAATAAATTCAACTAATTCTTCGGATCTCTTGAGCTCGAAAGATCTTTTCGTCTTTAAAAAATGTTCCTTTTCAATAATTATTTCCCTTAAAAATCTTTTCGTAAAAATTTTAAGTAGCGTCTTTCGCTCTTCTTCCGTAATTAAACCAATCGAATCAGCCTGTG
>CAIPMZ010000021.1 GCA_903866285.1 uncultured bacterium | reverse complement strand
GATGCTTGCACCTGCTCGCATCCGAACCACTCGGCCACCTCTCCATATTCGTTTACTTCGTAAACACAAAAAATTGTTTGCCTTCGTGCTTCCTGGGTTTCTTTTGAAACCCTTCGGATGCTTGCACCTGCTCGCATCCGAACCACCCTGCAGCCTCTCCTGAATTATAAAGTATGGAACACATAACATGGACCATAACATGCAATTACCTTGTGCATTCATGCTCCATGTTCTATGTTTTATGTTTTGTGCCTTAAACTGTTTTAACGCCCACCATCTGCATTTTTTCTTTACTATCTTTATTGCTGCCGAAAATAGCGATAACTTTGTCTCCGTCTTTTAGTGCACCCGTTGTTTTTCGATAATTAATCATTTCTTCTAAAACTTTTGATAATTCTTTTTCCTGCGTGTAATATGGTTTTGCTCCCCAGACCAGTGATAATTGGTGATAAGTTTTTAGATTGTTCGTTGCCACGAAAAGTGGTTTTGCGGAACGAAAATGTGACATCATACGAGCCGTAAAACCGGAAACACTGGTCAAGACGATAGCTGACGAGTCGCTATTCTTGGCCAAGTCAAAAGCACTTTTAACCAAATTTTTGAAATCATCACTACTATCGAGTTTAAGCAAATGAGTCACATCATCAAAGGGCGAAGCTTCGGTGTGCCCAATAATTTCACGCATCGTACGGACACTTTCGACTGGATATTTTCCGCCAGCGCTTTCACCAGAAAGCATCACGGCGTCGGCATGATCAACTACGGCGTTAGTTACATCCGAGATTTCAGCGCGAGTTGGACGTGGATTAACAATCATCGAATCCAGCATTTGCGTCGCCACAATTACTGGTTTCATTTTTTGCAAACTTTTGCGGACAATTTCTTTTTGCAAAACTGCCACTTTCGTGCCCTCAATTTCAATCCCTAAATCTCCGCGCGCCACCATCACTGCGTCAGCATGGCTGATAATATCATCCAGGTTTCTTATAGCTTCCTTGCGTTCAATTTTCGCAATAATTTGCGGAAGACTATCTTCGCGTCCCAGGATAGTTTTAATTCTATTTCTCAGCTCTTCAATATTTTCACCACTACTCACAAATGACATAGCCACAAAATCAACTTCTTCTTTCAAAACAAAGGCTAAATCTCGCTCATCCTTTTCGGTAATAGCAGCAATTTTCAATTTTGCATCAGGGATATTAACACCTTTGTGATTTTTTACTGTTCCGCCATCAATAACCTCGCAAACCAAGCTACCTTCACTTTTTTCTTTTACTACAACTTTCATCAATCCATCCTCAATTAAAATTTCATTTCCAATTTCAATATCATCGATAATATTTTCAACATCCAGCAAGATCTTTTTACCTACTTGCTGATCAACGGGTTGTTTTGCGATATCACTAACAAAAATTATTTCTCCTTTTTTCATTTCAACTGGGACATCGACTGTTGTCCTAATCCTTGGTCCTTGCAAATCAGCCAAAATTCCAACTGACACGTTCATTTCTTGCGCTAACTCTCTAACAATCTTAATGACATTTCCATGCCATTCATAGCTACCATGCGAAAAATTTAGGCGCGCTACGTTCATGCCATTTTCAATCATTGCCCGTAGAGTTTCCTTTGTGTCGGATACTAGTCCCAGGGTTGCTACAATCTTTGTCTGCTTCAACATAATGTTCTTGTTTTTCAAACCACAAAAGGTCACCTGAAATGTCCAGTTGAGTCTTCAAATTCATAAATTAAAATTTCGAGCGAATCTTCAAGATGAAAGCTTGCTTTCACCTTGGGTTAGAGACAAAACTTCAAACAATGTCACCTTCCATGCTATTACTTATACTTCATGTTCTCATATCCAAAGAAAATAATCAACCCGGGGAAAAGACTATGCCTTTAATATTGAACCAAATTAAATTAGCGCTATTTTAGGCAAAGGGACTAAGTCCCCATTTGGGGACTTAGTCCCTTTGCGGGCCAGCTCGAATTAAATTGAATTATCCCGGGACGCTAAAAGCAGGCCGAGGGCCTGCTTTTAGCTTGAAATATCAACTTTTTACTAGTTTTTGTAAAGCTCCTTGACCTGGAACAAAATATACCAACCAATCACTGCGCCAATAATTGCACTAACAATTCCACCAACAGAAAGAACGCCACCAATCAAACTAACGATACTGGCGTAAAAAAGCAAGCGCCAAGCACCTTTCGTGCGTTTGAAAAGCCCCGGGATAGCCATAACTTCAATAATGACCGTAATGACTGAGATAATAAGGCCAATGGTTGCGCCAAGTCCCCAACCAAAAGCATGGCCATAGCCTCCCAGCATAGCAAACGGGGTAAGCACCGCGGTAAGACCAATTGCGCCAAAAATAAGTGGCAAGGCTAAAACTGCGAAAACAATTACTAAATAAGGCGAGACACTAACGACAAATTCCTTCGCTTCTTTCGGCAGGGTAAATGGGGCTTCTTTGACCAGATATTTATCCAACATCGCCTCAAGCTGAGCCAACAAACCCTTCAGATCTGACTTTGAGCTCTTGCTAGCATGCTTTTGACCCTCCTCCTTAACGTTTTCT